>NZ_JBSGIW010000063.1:0-6671 GCF_053605265.1 Streptomyces sp. NPDC003943
GCTCCCGCCGCGGCCGAGCACGCGCGGTGGGGGCCGCCGCCGGCCCCGGGGGGGCGCGGCCTCCACAGGGGCGCAGTGCTCCACCAGCTGGTCGAGCGAGAGCCCGAGGACGCCCGCCAGCGCCGCCACGGTGAAGAAGGCCGGGGTCGGGGCGCGGCCCGTCTCGATCTTGCGAAGGGTTTCGGCGGAGAGGCCGGCCGCGGCGGCGATCTCGACCATGGAGCGGGGGCCGCGGGCCTCGCGCAACAGGAGGCCGAGGCGTTCGCCGCGCTCGCGCTCTTCGGGGGTCAGGGGGGTGCGCACCATGGGCCCATTCTACGGACCCACAGCACGGAACCCCATTCTTATACCGGTATAGTAATTGGCATGGTGGAGATCAAGACGGACGAGAACCTGCTGGCGATGCGCGAGGCGGGCCGGGTCGTGGCCCGCGCCCTGGAGGCCGTACGGGAGAAGGCGGCGCCCGGGGTGACGCTCGCCGAACTCGACGGCGTGGCACGGGAGGTGCTCGCGGCGGCGGGGGCCGGGTCGCCGTTCCTGGGGTACCGCCCCGACTGGGCGCCGGTGCCCTTCCCCGCGGTGGTGTGCCTGTCGCTGAACGACGCGATCGTGCACGGCGTCCCGGACGGCACCCGGCTCGCCGACGGCGATCTGCTGAGCGCGGACTGCGGCGCGGTGCTCGACGGCTGGGTCGGGGACGCCGCCGTGAGCTTCACGGTCGGCCGGGCCCGCCCCGAGGACACCCGGCTGATCGACACGGCGCAGGAGGCGCTGGAGGCCGGCATCGCGGCGGCACGGGTCGGCAACCGGATCGGGGACGTCGCGCACGCGATCGGCCGGGTCTGCCGCAAGGCCGGGTACGGCATCCCGGACGGGTTCGGCGGGCACGGCGTGGGCCGCACCATGCACGAGGACCCGGGCGTGCCCAACGAGGGACGCCCGGGCCGGGGCATGCCGCTGCGGCACGGGATGGTGATCGCGATCGAGCCGATGCTGATCGGCGGCGGCCGCGATCACCACTACACGGCGCGGGACGGCTGGACGATCCGTACCCTCGACGGCTCGCGCGCCGCCCACACCGAGCACACCGTGGCGATCACGGACGACGGCCCGCGGATCCTGACCGCCCTGTAGCCGCCGGGGCCTGTCCGGCGGGTCAGGGTCGGACAGGCCCTAGTCGCCCGAGTCCGGGCGGACCACCATCGCCGAGCCACCGCCGCGGCGCACCGGCTCCGCCGCGGCCAGCCAGCGTCCGTCCGGCAGCCGCTGCACGCCGGTGGCCGCGCCGATCTCCGGGTTCTGCCGGAAGCCGTGCCCGATGGCTTCCAGCTGGGCCTTCAACGGGCTGTTCCACAGCGCCGGTTCGAGCTCGGTGGTGGCCTGGTTGCGCTGGCTGGCGCGAGGTGCGGCGATGGCGTCGACGAGCGGCAGACCGCGGTCGACGACGCCGGTGAGGGTCTGCAGGACGGTGGTGATGATGGTGGCGCCGCCCGGCGAGCCGAGCGCGAGCACCGGCCGGCCCGCCCTGTCGAGCACGATCGTCGGCGAGATCGAGGAGCGCGGACGCTTGCCGGGGCCCGGCAGGTTGGGGTCGTGCACGGCCGGGTTGGCGGGGGCGAAGGAGAAGTCGGTCAGCTCGTTGTTGAGCAGGAAGCCGCGGCCGGGGACGGTGATGCCGCTGCCGCCGGTGGACTCGATGGTGAGGGTGTAGGCGACGACGTTGCCCCACTTGTCGGCCACGGTCAGATGCGTGGTGTTCTCGCCCTCGTACGTGGTCGGGGCGGCGGCCCCGCGGGTCGTGCAGCCCGCCGCCGGGTCGCGCGGGTCGCCGGGCGCGAGGGGGCTGGTGAGGGCGGCGTCGTCGCGGATCAGGCAGGCCCGGGAGTCGGCGTACCGCTGCGAGAGCAGGCCGCGGGTGGGCACGTCCTCGAAGGCCGGATCGCCGACCCAGCGGCCCCGGTCGGCGAAGGCGATCCGGCTCGCCTCGATGAAGCGGTGCAGATAGCGGGCCTGGGAGGCGTGCGCGAGGTCGGTGCCCTCCAGGATGTTGAGGGCCTCGCCGACGGTGGTGCCGCCGGAGGACGACGGCGCCATCGAGTACACGTCGAGCCCGCGGTACGAGACCTTCGTGGGCCGGCGCCGGATCGTCTCGTAGCCGGCGAGGTCGGCCTCGGTCAGGTCGCCGGAGCGGACGACCCGGGTGGCGCCGGAGCGGACCGGCGGGTGCTGGACGGTGTTCACGATGTCGTCGGCGAGCGGGCCCTTGTAGAGGGCGCCGACGCCTTCCCGGCCCAGGGTCTCGTAGGTGCGGGCCAGGTCGGGGTTCTTGAAGACCGAGCCGACGACGGGCAACTGCCCGCCGGGCAGGAAGAGTTCGGACGTCGCCGGGAAGTCGCGGAAGCGGGCCTCGTTGCCGGCGGTCTGGGCGCGGAAGGTGGCGTCGACGGTGAAGCCGTCGCGGGCCAGTCGCTCGGCGGGCTCCAGGAGCCGGCGCAGCGGCTTGCTGCCCCAGGCGTCGAGGGCGGTCTGCCAGGTGGCGGGCGTGCCGGGGGTGCCGACGCTCCGGCCGCTGGTCTGGCCCTCGTCGAACGGGATGGGCACGCCATGCTCGACGAAGAGGTTCGCGTCAGCGGAGCGGGGGGCGGTCTCTCGGCCGTCGATGGTCTGCACGGTGCGGGACTTGGCGTCGTAGTAGACGAAGTAGCCGCCTCCGCCGATGCCGGCCGAGTAGGGCTCGGTGACGCCGAGCGCGGCGGCCACGGCGACGGCGGCGTCGACCGCGTTGCCGCCCTTGCGGAGCACCTCGATGCCGGCGGCGGAGGCGTCCGAGTCGACGCTGGCGACGGCGCCGCCCCAGCCGGATGCGACGGGCACCTTGGCGGGCGCGGCACCGGCGGGCGGCGGGGCGGCGGCTCCCACCGAGAGGACCGTCGCGGCGACGGCCAGGATCGACCCGTAACGTACGGCGGAAACGCGCATTCCCTACCTCCAGTCAACGAGCGTCCGCGCAGCGTAACTTCTGCCCCGGCGTCACGTCAGGACCGCGTCCGGACCGCCTCGCCTCAGGACCGCGTCTCGAACAACCGGCCGCACCCCGCTACCATGCGCGCCCATGAACGAAGACCTGCGCAATGTCGTGCTCGGGGTCCTGGCCACCGGCGTCAGCGGCTCGATCGGCTGGCTGACCCGGACGTATCTGTGGCGCCGCCGACTCCGCAGGAAGCAGGCGTTCTTCGGGCTGCCCAGCCACTCCGAGTGCCTGCTCGTGGTGAACCGGGAGGCGGGCAGCGAGGGCGCGGTGCACCGCTTCGACGTGTCGGCGCTGCTCGAACTCGCCGCGCTCGTCAAGGAGTGCGGGGCGCACGCGCAGATCGTCCAGCACGACCTCGCGCAGGTGGGCTTCGGCGACCGCACCGAGTTCTGCGTGGGCGGGCCCGGCTCGAATCGCCGGATGGCCTCCCACCTCGGCGTCCTGCTGCCGGGGCTGGCGATGAACACGGCGACGGATCCGGTGGAGCGGCGCGGCGAGATACGGATCGGCGAGGACCGCTATCCGATGGAGCGGGGCGTCACCGAGTACGTGCTGCTCGCGCGGGTCACCGCGGGCGAGGGCGGGCGCCCGGTCTTCCTCTTCTGCGGCCAGCGGGCGATCACCAACCAGGCGGCGACCCGCTATCTGGCCCGCCACCACGAACGTCTCGCCCGCCGCTACCGGGGCGGCACCTTCGTCCTGCTCCTCAAGGTGGTCAACTCGCAGGCGTACGGCCCCGATGTCGTCGAGCTCGTCGCCGACGTGACCCGGCAGGCGACGGCTCGGCCGCTCAGCTCCGCCACTCCACCCGCACCGGCAGCGACTTGATCCCGTTGATGAAGTTGGAGACCAAGCGCCGGGGCGGCCCGGCGGTCTCCAGGTCCGCGCAGGCCTCGCGCGTCTCCTCGTGGAGCAGCCTGAGCTGGAGCCGGGCGAAGTGGGCGCCGAGGCACACGTGCGGGCCGTCGCCGAAGGAGACGTGCGGGTTCGGCGTGCGGGCGAGGTCGAGCCGGTGCGGGTCGGCGAAGGCACGCTCGTCGAAGTTCGCGGAGGCGTGGAAGACGACCACCTTGTCGCCCGCGGCGACCGGCACCCCGGCCAGCTCGGTGTCCCGGGCGGCGGTGCGGCGGATGTGCAAAACGGGCGGGTGGAAGCGCAGGAGTTCGCCGACGGCCGTGTCGCTGTCCACCTTGCCGTCCCACAACCGCCCGAGTTCGTCGGGGTGTTCGGCGAGCGCGAGCAGTCCGCCGGGGGCGGCGCTGCGAACGGTGTCGTTGCCCGCGACGGTCAGCAGGAAGAAGAACATCTCCAGCTCGGCGTCCTGGAGTTCGGAGTTCGCGAGCACGGTCATGATGTCGTCGGCCGGGTGCGCGCGCTTGTGCGCGGCGAGGTCCTGCGCATAGCCGAACATCTCGGCGAGCATCGCCGGGGACCGGGGGTTGACAGGCCGGCCGTCGGCGTCGAGCACGGGTGGCTCGTCGGGGTCCTGGTAGGCGATCACCCGCTCGGTCCAGGCGTGCAGCAGTCCGCGGTCGGCCGCGGGCACGCCGAGGATGTCGGTGAGGTTGAGCAGCGCGTAGTCGTCGGTGACGGCCCGCACCAGGTCCACCTCCCCGCCCGCTGCCGACTCCCTTGCCTCGGTGAGCAGTTGGCGGGCGCGCCGGCGGGCCGTCTCGGTGAAGCGCTCGATCCGGCCGGGGGTGAAGGCGCGGCTGACGAGCCGGCGCAGCCGCCCGTGGTGCGGGGGGTCCTGGTTCAGCATCATGCGCCGGATGAACGGCAGATCGGCCGGGTCGGGGTCGCGGATCTGGGTCGCCCCGAGGTGCGACGAGAAGCCGGCCGTGTCCTTGAGCACCCGTACGACGTCGGCGTGCCGTGTCACGGCCCAGAAGCCGGGCCCGGCGGGCCAGCCGAGGACCTCGTGCTCGTCCTGCCGGGCGACGGGGTGACGGTCGCGCAGGGCGCGGAAGCGCTCGTGCGGGATCCCGGCGGCGTAGATCCGGGGGTCGAAGACGTCGGGGACCTGGGGGACTTCGGATGCGCCGCTGCTGCCCACCGGGCCTCCCGTCGGAGTGAAGACGTCACCATCATGACAGGTCAGGGGCCGTTTTCGTAGGACGGAACGCACAGTTCGCGAACCTTGTCCGGGCTGCCCGCCGACTCCCAGAATCTCCGTCATGACGCGCCACGGGAGCGCGGTGAGAAGGGGGAGCATGACGGAGACGGGGAAGATCGACCAGGACGCGCTGCTGCGAGCGCGGGTGTTGTTGCTCGGGTCGGGCCGGTTGAGCCTGCGGGAAGAGGTCGGGGCGTACCGCGTGATCGCGCAGGCGAGCCCGCGGCCGTATCTGCCGAAGCTGGTGCGCGCGCTGATCTCGTACGGGTACGACAAGGCCCCCGAGCCACGGCTCGCGCTGCACGCCGAGGCGGCGGAGGCGGCGCGGGCGATGGACACGGACCTGCCGAAGCGGACAGAGGCGCTGCGCGACGCCCTGTCCGCGTACGAGCGCTCGTTGTTCGGCCTGGGGCGGCGGGCCGAGGGGCGCGCGGTGTGCGAGGAGCTGGCCGAGGCGGGACACGTCGGACGCCTTGCCACCGTACTGGCCGAGGAGGGGCGGCACCGGGAGGCGGCGGCACTCCTCGGGGCCTTCGTGGCCGAGGCGAAGGAGCCGTCGGACTGGACGGTGTACCAGTGGGCGGCGGGGCTGTCGGCCGCCGGGCTGCACGCGGAGGCCGTGGAGGCCTTCGCCGTGGTGGTGGCGAAGCGCCGGCGCCTGGCCGCGGAGGACGGCACGCCGCTGGCCGGCCTGGTGTGGGAGCTGGTCCACCACGCCCGTCTCCTCGACGCCGCCGGGCGCCCGGACGAGGGTGCCGAGGTGCGGCGCGAGGTGCTCGGGCTGCTCGCCCGGCTCGCGGAGGAGGCCGAGTCCAAGAGCTGGGGCAACCACCTCTCCTGGTGGGTCACCCTCTTCCTCCTGTCGGGACGCGACCGGGAACCGGCCGCGTCGCCGGCCGCGCCGACGCCTCCGTTCGGCACCCATCTGCACGAGTGGTCGCCCGACACGAGAGAGCCCTACTTCGACGGCATCCCGGCGCTGGAGGAGGAGGCGGCACGGCTGCGCACGGCGGACCGTCTGCCCGAGCTGTTCGCCGTGCACGGCAGGCTGACCCACCGTTCGACGCTGTTCCGGGTGAACCGCTCCTGGCAGATCGAGGAATCCCTGCGGCCGCTCTTCGACGAGGGCGTCGCCCTGGCCCGGCACCCCAAGGCGCCACCCGGTGCCCTCCGGCAGGCGCTGACGGACCGGGCCATGTTCCTGGTGGCCGCGAATCGCTACGAGGAGGCGCTCGCCGATTACCGCGAGGCAATCGTTACCCATGCGTAACTTACCGATGAGTTACCTCCGGTAATGCATCGCGGTTACCGTCAGGTCACTTTCACTGCCCCCCATTCACTGTCCCCACAGTGGCACCCAGTGAGGAGTGACCCGTGCGTACCGCCCTGACCTTCGCCGTATCGGCCTCGCTCGTCGCCGGGGGGAGCCACCGGGGGGCGCCGGCCGCGCCGGCCGAACATTACCTCCCCCCCCGCCCGGTGGTAGACAACACCGGGGGGGGGGGCACCCGACACCACGGCCAA
>NZ_JBSGIW010000063.1:6681-49411 GCF_053605265.1 Streptomyces sp. NPDC003943
GCCCCGTGCGGCCGACCCGCCCCCCGGGCCCCCCGGGGGCGCCCCCCCCGGCCGCTCAGGCCGAACAGTCCGTCCCCGCCGTCCGGTTCGTCGACATCGCGGGTGAGGGCGGCACCGTCCTCAAGGCCAATGTCGTCACCCCGGCCGGCGCCGACGGCTCCGCCCGCTATCCCGTGATCGTGCTGCCCACGAGCTGGGCGATGCCCCAGATCGAGTACCTCGCTCAGGCCGAGAAGCTCGCCGACTCCGGCTATGTCGTGGTGAGTTACAACAGCCGCGGCTTCTGGCAGTCGGGCGGCGAGATCGAGACCGCCGGCCCCAAGGACGTCGCCGACGCCTCGCTCGTCATCGACTGGGCGCTCGCCCACACCCCGGCCGACCCGGCGAAGGTCGGCATGGCCGGGGTGTCGTACGGCGCGGGCATCAGCCTGCTCGCGGCGGCGCACGACAAGCGGATCCGGGCGGTGGCCGCGCTCAGCGGCTGGGCCGATCTCATCGACTCCATCTACAGCGGCCGCACCCAGCACCTCCAGGCCGCCGCGCTGCTCGGCGGCGCCGGCTGTCTGACCGGACGGCCCGGGCCCGAACTCCGGCAGGTCCTCGGCGACTTCCTCTCCTCCAACCTGGCGAAGGAGGACGAGATGATCGCCTGGGGCCGCGCCCGGTCCGCCACCACCTACCTCGACGCGCTCAACGCCAGCCACCCCGCGGTCATGCTCGGCAACGCCTGGGGCGACACCATCTTCCCGCCCAACCAGTACGCGAGCTTCTACGAGAAGCTCGACCTTCCCAAGCGTCTGGAGTTCCGGCCCGGCGACCACGCCACCGCCGAGGCCACCGGCCTGTTCGGACTGCCCAACGACACCTGGACCAGCGCCCACCGCTGGTTCGACCACTACCTCAAGGGCGCCGACAACGGCATCGACCGCGAGCAGCCCGTCCAGCTGAAGCCGCGCTCCGACGCCGGCTACGAGGGATACCCCGACTGGAAGTCCGTCCAGGCGAACCGGCGGAAGTTCGCCCTCGACGACACCCGGCGCATCCTCACCGGCGTCGACTCCGGCGCCGACGGCGGCGTCGTGATGCTCTCCAACACCCTCGACCAGTTCTTCAAGACCCCGCCCGTCGCCTCGATCCCGCTGCTCCCCCGCACCTTCGCGGCCGTCTGGCAGTCCGAGCGCGCCGACGCCCCGCAGCGCGTGCGCGGCACGGTGCGGCTGCACACCACGGTCACGCCGACCGCCGGGAGCGGCACCTTCGTCGCGTACCTCTACGACGTGGGCCCGCTCGGCCTCGGCAGACTGGTGAGCAACGCCCCGTACACCTTCCACGACCGCACGCCCGGGCGCCCGTTCGGCGTCGACCTGGAGCTGTTCTCCACCGCGTACGACGTGCCGGCCGGCCACCGGCTCGCCCTGGTCGTGGACACCGTCGACCCGCTCTACATCGAGCACAACCCGATCGGTGCGCGGCTGACCTTCTCCTCCCCGGCGGACGACCCGTCGTATCTGTCGGTGCCGTTGCGGACGGAGTGAGTCACCGGCCGTCGCGGACCGGCGAGATGGTCAGTACTCGGCGGCCTCTCCGTAGACCTGGGAAAGCTCCGGGATGCCGGTCGCGGCCCAGTCGAGGCCGGCCGCCACCACGTCGATCTCCCGGCCCGAGGGCAGCCGGACCACCGGCTGGCCGTCGGGCCGCAGCCGCCAGCCGGCGCCGGCCACGGTCCGTACGACGACCGTGCCGAGGTAGAGCCCCGCGTCGTTGCCGAACCACGGCAGCTCCTCGGGGTCCTCGCGCCAGCGCGGCGGCAGCTGGTCGAGCGCGGCGAGCGAGCGCGGGGTGTCGTCGAGCCGCACCCCGGCGTCCTGGGCACGGGCGCGCAGCAGCTCGCACTCGGCGAGCAGCTCGGCAGCGCCCGCCGGGTCCCGGTCGAAGACCGTGACCAGCGGGGACCGTTCGGCTTCGTGCCGCTTGCGCCAGTTGTCCAGGAAGGGGATGTTCATCCGAACAGCGTCCCACCGCGCCCTGCCCGGCACCACCCGGCACGCGGAGATCATCTGCTGTCGGGGAGACCGTCAGACGTCGAGGTCGACGACGACCGGGGCGTGGTCGGAGGCGCCCTTGCCCTTACGCTCCTCCCGGTCCACGTAGCTGTCCTTGACGGCGTCGGCGAAGGGCTTGTTGCCGTAGACCAGGTCGATGCGCATGCCCCGGTTCTTCGGGAAGCAGAGCTGGCGGTAGTCCCAGTACGTGTACGGGTGGGCGTACTTCAGCGGGCGCGGCACCACGTCGTCGAGGCCGGCCTCGCGCAGCGCGGCGAGCGCGGCCCGCTCCGGCGCGGTGACGTGGGTGGCGCCCTCGAAGGCGGCGATGTCGAAGACGTCGTCGTCGGTGGGCGCGATGTTGTAGTCGCCGAGCACGGCGAAGGGGCGCTCGGCCGCCGCGTCGTCGGCGACGGCCGCCTTCAGCGCCTCCAGCCAGCGCAGCTTGTAGGCGTAGTGCTCGTGGGCCACCTCGCGGCCGTTCGGCACGTACACCGACCAGACGCGGACCGGGCCGCAGGTCGCGGAGATGGCCCGCGGCTCCTGCAGCCCCTCGTAGTCGGGGCCGCCGGGCAGGCCGGTGACGACGTCCTCCAGGCCGACCCGGGAGAGCAGGGCGACCCCGTTCCACCGGCCGGTGGCGTTGACCACCGACTCGTACCCCAGCTCGCGCAGCTCCTCGGTGGGGAACTGCTCGGCGGTGCACTTGGTCTCCTGGATGCACAGCACGTCGGTGCCGCTGCTCTCCAGCCAGGCCAGGAGCCGGGGCAGCCGGGCGGTGATCGAATTGACGTTCCAGGTGGCGATGCGCATGTCCGCAAGCCTAGGGCCTGTCCGGCGGATCAGGGTCGGATAGGCCGCGGCGTCTGGTGCGGTGCGTCGCAAGGCGCCGGAGCGCCTCGATAGCGGAGCTATTGGGGCGTTTCGGCAACGCGGCGAGGTGCCGTGCTGGGGGCACCCCCAGGCGAAGCTCTGGGGGAGTCGCGGCCCCGGCCATGATCCGCCGGACAGGCCCTAGCCGCGGGGTGTGACAGTCACCGGGCGACGTCTCACAGCTCGGTCGAGTCGCCCGGGGTGAGCCGGCGGTGGTCGGTGCCGCCGAGGGCGCCGATCTGGCGGTCGTAGATGGGGCGGGCCAGGTCGGTGAGGAGCGCGTCGTGGATGTCGTAGGCGCGGACCGGCTTGACCTCCCGGACGTAGTCGATGACCTCGGAGATCTTGTTCCACGGGGCCATGACCGGCAGGAACAGCGTCTCCACCGGCCGGTCCGGGACGGTCAGCGCGTCGCCCGGGTGGAAGACCGAACCGTCGATCAGGAAGCCGACGTTGGTGATCCGCGGGATGTCCGGGTGGATCACGGCGTGCAGCTCGCCGTGCACCTGGACGTCGAAGCCGGCCGCGGAGAAGGTGTCGCCGTGGCCGACGGTGTGGACGCGGCCGGGGAACGCGGCGGACAGCTGCTCGGCGACGCTCCGCAGCGTCCACACCTCGGCGGCCGGATCGGCCTCCAGGGCGGCGCGCAGCCGGGCCTCGTCGAAGTGGTCGGGGTGCTCGTGGGTGACGAGGAGGACGTCCGCGCCGAGCGCGGCGTCCTCCTCGGTGAACATCCCGGGGTCGATGACGAGCGTCCGCCCGTCCTTCTCCAGACGGACGCAGGCGTGGGTGTTCTTGGTCAGCTTCACACCCGGCAGGCTACGCCTGCGGGGTGGTGTACTCCTCGATCACGCGGCGGACGACCCGCAGCGCGCTCTCGGCCGCCGGAAGACCGCAGTAGACGGCGGTCTGGAGCAGGATCTCGCGCAGCTCGTCCGGGCTCAGGCCGTTGCGCAGGGCGGCCCGGGTGTGGTCGGCGAGGGCGTCGTGGTGGCCGCCGGCGATCAGCGCGGCGAGCGCGACGGCGCTCCGGGTGCGCCGGTCGAGGCCGTCGCGGCTCCACACCTCGCCCCAGGCGAAGCGGGTGACGAGGGTCTGGAAGTCCGCGTCGAAGGGCTCGGCGAGGGCCTCGTCGACACGGGCGTCGCCGAGCACCTCGCGGCGCAGCTTGAGCCCGCTCTCGTACGGGTCGGGGCGCGCCCCCTCGGTCTCCTCGGCGGGCACGGCCGGGGCGGTCTCGCCGGCCGGGACGACGGGTGCGGGGACCTGCGGGGCGGCCGGGCCCTGCGGGACCTGCGGGACCGGGACGCCGGGCGGCGCGGGGACGACGGTCAGGGCGCCGTGGGTGTCCTGGCCGAGCGGCGCGAAGTGGCCGGCGAGCAGCTCGGTGACGGCGGCGGGCTGTTCGACCGGGGCCAGGTGGGAGGCGCCGGGGACGACGGCGAGGCGGGCGTCGGCGATGCCGGCGACGAGGGTGCGGGCCTCGGCGGGCCCGGTGACGGCGTCCTCGGAGCCGACGAGCACGAGCGCGGGGATCCCGATCCGGCCGAGGGCCTCGCGGACGTCGAAGACGGCGAGCGCCTCGCAGGCGGCGATGTAGCAGCCGGGGTCGGTGGTGCGGATCATCTGCACGGCCCAGTCGACGATGGCGGGCTGGGCGCCGGCGAAGGCGGGCGTGAACCACTGCTCGGGCGCGCTGCGGGCGATCGGCTCCAGGCCGTTGGCGCGCACCATCACCGCGCGCTGGCGGAACTCGTCGGGGGTGCCGAAGCGGGGCGAGGTGGCGACGAGCGCGAGGGAGGCGACCCGGTGCGGGGCGCGCAGCGCGAGGTCGATGCCGATGGCGCCGCCGAGTGCGCAGCCGGCGTAGCCGAAGCGCTGGATGCCGAGTTCGTCGAGGGTGGCGAGCAGCCGGTCGCCGAGCTCGGCGACGGAGCTCGCCGGGTGGGCGGGGGCGCCGCCGTGGCCGGGCAGGTCGAAGCGGAGGACTCTCCAGGTACGCGTGAGCTCGGGTATCTGCCGGTCCCACATGTGCCAGGTGGCGCCGAGCGAGGGCGCCAGGACCAGCACCGGAGCGTCGTCGCGGCCGTCCAGTCGGTATTGCAGGTTGTTCGTCACAGTCTCACTCACGCCCTGCACGCTCTCACATTCCGTGGCCGGGCGGGCGTGCGGGTCAGGGGGACGTCGTGGAGACCACGTACACGCGCGGGAAGGCCGGGTCGGCCAGGTTGACGGTGATGTCGCTGGTGGGGCGGGGCTTCTCGCGGGTGACGGTGGCGCCGGACCAGGCGTGGTGGCCGGAGGTGAAGTCCCAGCCGACGATGCCGGAGGCGTGGTCGCCGATGGTGACGCGGCCGGCCTTGAGGGCGGCGCGGCTGGTGCCGCTGTCGGCGAGGTAGGTGTCGAGCCCGTTCGCGGTGGTGGTGAACTGCACGTACAGCCGGCTGGTCTTCCAGTTGCTGGTCTCGTAGTAGGCGACGTTCCAGGAGTCGGACGGGATCGGGATCTCGAAGACCCGGCGCTTCATCTGCGAGGGCCAGTTGTCCTGGAGGCCCATGGGTGAGGACTCGCGCTCCTTGTCGAGGCCGCTGTCCCGGCTCTGGTTGGCGGAGATCACCAGATAGCCGGCCGGGACGCCGATGAGCAGCACGATGGTGAGCAGCGTGAGGAAGCGGCGGCGCAGCATGTGCCGCCGGTCCTCGGGCAGCCTGCCGTCCGGGGCCGGGGTGGGGTGGGGCAGGGTGGGCGGGGGCGGGGCCACGGTCATGTCTGCGGATCCTGGGGGGTGGTGCGGGAGCTGCGGTCGGCGGTGGCGGCGCGCAGGGCCTGGGTGTAGCGCCCGTACCGCTCGTAGCGCTCGACGCGGCGCCGGTTGGCGCGGCGGAAGCGGCGGGCGACGAGCCGGGCGAGGTCGGCGGCGCCGACCATGCCGGCCTCGGGGCCGAGCTGGGCGCGCGCGATGCGGGCCTCGGGGCGGTAGCCGCGGCCGGTGAGGTGGCGGCGGAAGGCGTCCCGGGCGGGGCCGATGAGCAGGTCGTCGGCGGCGGAGACGCCGCCGCCGATGACGAAGCAGGAGGGGTCGAGGGCGGCGGCCAGGTTGGCGAGGCCGACGCCCAGCCACTGGCCGATGTCCTGGAGCAACTCGACGCACATGGCGTCGCCCTCGCGGGCGAGCTCGGTGATGAGCGGGCCGGTGATGTCGGGGACGCTGCCCTTGACCCGGTCGATGATGTTGTACGCGACCGGGGAGTCGGCGGCGGCGAGCTCGCGGGCCTCGCGGACCAGGGCGTTGCCGGAGCTGTACTGCTCCCAGCAGCCGCGGTTGCCGCAGGGGCAGCGGTGGCCGCCGGGGACGACCTGCATGTGGCCGAACTCGCCGGCGACCCCGTACTTGCCGCGCTTGACCTGGCCGTCCTCCAGGATGGCGCCGCCGATGCCGGTGCCGAGGGTGATCATGACGAGGTGGTCCTCGCCGCGCCCGGCGCCGAAGCGCCACTCGGCCCAGGCGGCGGTGTTGGCGTCGTTGTCCACCATGACGGGGACGGCGAGCCGGTCCTGGAGGGCGTCGCGGAGCGGCTCGTTGCGCCAGGCGAGGTGGGGGGCGAAGAGCACCCTGGCCCGGTCGGCGTCGACCCAGCCGGCGGCGCCGATGCCGACGGCGTGCACGTCGTGCCGGTCGGAGAGGTCCAGGACCAGCTCGACGATGGTGTCCTCGACGACCTTGGGGCTCTTGGACTTGTCGGGGGTCTCGGTGCGGACCTTCTCCAGGATGTTGCCGTCCGCGTCGACGACGCCGGCCATCACCTTCGTACCGCCGATGTCGATGCCGACGGTCGGCACCCGGGGTGCGGTCAGGTGGGAGCGCCGCTCCCGGGTGCCGACGGTCCGCAGGACCGTGCCGCGGGAGGCGCCCCTGAGCGTCAGGTCACGGTAGGTACTCATCGGCTCGATTCTGCCAGGTGGGGTGTGCGGGGCGCGTGATGAACGGATTACGGACCGGAGGGACGCTCCAGCTCGTGGCGCAGGTCCTCCAGCTCGCTGCCGCCGGCCATCTGGCGGGTCAACTCGTCCAGGGTGATGGAGTCCTTGGTGTGGCTGCCCGCCATGACTCCGCGCTTCAGCAGCACGAAACGATCACCGACGAGATAGGCGTGGTGCGGGTTGTGGGTGATGAGGACCACGCCGAGGCCCTGGTCACGCGCGGCGGCCACGTACTTCAGGACGACCCCGGACTGCTTCACGCCGAGTGCGGCGGTCGGCTCGTCGAGGACGAGGACCTTGGCGCCGAAGTGGACGGCGCGGGCGATGGCCACGCACTGCCGCTCGCCACCGGACAGGGTGCCGATGGGCTGGTCGACGTCGCGCAGGTCGATGCCCATGCGCAGCAGGGCCGTCCGGGTGGTCTCGCGCATCAGCTCGACGTCGAGGCGCTTGAAGGGGCCCTTGCCGCGGGTGGGCTCGGAGCCGAGGAAGAAGTTGCGCCACACCGGCATCAGCGGGACCACGGCGAGGTCCTGGTAGACGGTGGCGATGCCGCGGTCGAGGGCGTCGCGCGGGTTGGCGAGGGTGACCTCGTCGCCCTCGATGCGGAAGCTGCCGGCGTCGTGCCGGTGCAGGCCGGCGACGATCTTGATGAGGGTGGACTTGCCGGCGCCGTTGTCGCCGAGGACGCAGGAGATCTCGCCGGCGTTCACCTCCAGGGAGACGCCTTCGAGGGCGCGGATGTTGCCGTAGTACTTGCTGACGTCGTCGAGCTCGACGAGCGGGCTCGCGGTGTCGGTGGTGGTCGGGGCCGTGGTCACTTGGTGGCCTCCACGCGCTTGCGGATCCAGGCGTTCAGGAGGGTGGCGAGCAGCAGCATGGCGCCGAGGAAGAACTTGAACCAGTCCGGGTTCCACTCCGCGTACACGATGCCCTTGCCGGTCATGCCGAAGATGAAGGCGCCGACGGCGGACCCGATGGCCGAGCCGTAGCCGCCGGTGATCAGGCAGCCGCCGATGACGGCCGCGATGATGTAGATCAGCTCGTTGCCGACGCCCTCGCCGGACTGGACGACGTCGAACGAGAAGAGCAGGTGCTGGCCGGAGATCCAGGCGCAGAAGGCCACGCCCATGTAGAGGAGGATCTTGGTCCGGTAGACCGGGACGCCGACCGCGCGGGCCGCGTCGGCGCCGCCGCCGACCGCGAAGATCCAGTTGCCGAAGCGGGTGCGCAGCAGGATCCAGGTGGCGAGGGCGACCAGGGCCAGCCACCACAGGATGGTGACCTTCAGCTCGACGCCGCCGACGGTCCAGGTGGAGGCGAAGAGGGCCTGGGCGGAGGGGAAGCCCTCCATGTCGGCGATGGACTTGGTGGAGACGGTGCCGCTGATCAGCTTGGTGAAGCCGAGGTTCAGACCGGTCAGCATCAGGAAGGTGCCGAGCGTGATGATGAAGCTCGGCAGCTTGGTGCGGGTCAGCATGAAGCCGTTGAACGCGCCGATGGCGAGGGTGACGAGCAGCGAGACGCCGACGCCGACCCACACGTTCGCGGTCATCTGGTAGCTGAACATCGAGGACACCAGTGCCGAGGTGGTGACCAGGACACCGGCCGACAGGTCGAACTCGCCGCCGATCATCAGCAGCGCCACGGGCACGGCCATGATGCCGATGGTGGAGGCCGCGTAGAGGACGGTGCCGAGGCTGGCGGGGCGCAGGAAGCTGTCGGCGACGATCGAGAAGAACGCGAAGACGGCGATCGCGCCGACGACCGAGCCGAGCTCGGGGCGGGCGAGCAGCTTCTTCAGCGGGGAGGTGCGCAGGAGCCGCTCGTCGACGTGGTCGAGACCGTCCGAGGGCGAGGACGAGGGTGGTGCGGTGGCGCTCATCGGGTGCCCCGCTCCGTGTAGTCCTTGAGCGCGGCGGCCGCGTCCTTGGTGATGATCTGCGGGCCGGTGAGGACCGGCTTGCCGCCGCCGAGGACGTCGGCGTTGTAGCGGTACAGCCAGAGCAGGTCGACGGCCTCGTAGCCCTGGAGGTACGGCTGCTGGTCGACGGCGAAGCCGAGGGTGCCGGACTCGAGCGCGGCGGCGACCTTGGCGTTGAGGTCGAAGGTGTCGACCTCGGCCTTGCTGCCGGCCGTCCGCTTCGCCTGCACGGCCGCGTCGGCGAACGGCGCGCCGAGGGTCACGACGGCGTCGATGGACGGGTCGGCCTGGAGCTTGGCGAGGATCGACGCCTGGACGTCGGGCATGTTGGTGCCGTCGACGTACAGGTTCTGCATGTCCCCGCCGAAGCTCTTCCTGGCGCCGGCGCAGCGCTGCTCGTGGCCGACGTTGCCCTGCTCGTGCAGGACGCACAGGGCCTTCTTCCGGCCGCGCTTGTCGAGCTCCGTGCCGACGGCCTCGCCGGCGACGGTCTCGTCCTGGCCGATGTGGGTGAGCGCGCCGAACGCCTTGGACGCGTCGGCGCCGGAGTTCACCGTGATCACCGGGATGCCGGCCTTGACGGCCTTCTCCACGGACGCCTTCATCGCGTCGGGCTTGGCGAGGGTGACGATGATGCCGTCGACCTTCTTGGCGACGTACGAGTCGATGAGCTGGGCCTGCTGCTGCCCCTCGTCGCTGTGGGCGTACAGGAAGTTGATGTTGTCCTTGACGGCGGCCTGCTTGGCGCCGTTCTGGACGATGTCCCAGAAGGTGTCGCCGTCGCCCGAGTGGGTGATCATGGCGAAGGTCCAGCGGGGGGTGTTCACGGCCGCCCGCCCCTGCGCCGCGGCCGCCTTGCGGGCGTCCTCCGCGCGCTTGCCGCCGGTGCTGCTGCAGCCCGAGAGCGCGGCGGTCAGCGCCACCGCGAGCACGGCGCCGACCGCCGCGCGTACCCCTCCTGTGCGAACCCTGGTCACCAGGACCTGCCCTCCTTTGTGTCCTTCTGCGTGCATTGCAGTATCGGTCATGGGGGTCGCGCCGATCTTCAGCGGGGCCCGCGTCCCGTCGTCTCCTACCCGCGGCCGGGCAGCGGGAACTCGAAGGAGTAGCGGGAGGCCCGGTAGAGGTGCCGGCCGAACTCCACCGCGCGGCCGGTCGCGTCGAAGGTCACGCGCTCCATCGTCAGCACCGCCGCACCCTCCCGCTCACCGAGCAGCCACGCCTCCCCCGGCCCGGCGGTCCGGGCGCCGACGGTCTGCGTGGCGCTGTGCGGGTTCGCCCCGGCGGCGCCGAGCAGCCGGTAGAGGCCGGTGGCCGCGAGGCTCGCGGTGTCCGCGTCGAGCAGCCCGGCGGGCAGATGGTTGCGCAGATACGCGAGGGGCTCGCCGTGTGCCGAGCGGAGCCGCTCCAGATACCGCACCTCCGCTCCCTCCGGCACGCCGAGCGCCGCGGCGACCTCGGCCCCCGCGGGCTCCAGCCGGTCCACCAGGACCCGGGTCGCCGGCCGCTGCCCGGCCGCCTCCAGGTCGTCGTAGAGCCCGCTCAGCTCCACCCGCCGCCGCACCCTGCTGTGCACCACCACCGTGCCCACTCCCCGGCGCCGCACGAGCAGCCCCTTGTCGACCAGCGACCCGATCGCCTGCCGCACGGTGGGCCGCGAGAGCCCGAGCCGCCCGGCGAGGTCGATCTCGTTCCCGAGCCGGCTGCCCGGGCTCAGCGTCCCGTTCTCGATGGCCGTCTCCAGCTGCCGGGCGAGCTGGAAGTACAGCGGCACGGGGCTGCCCCGGTCCACGGACAGACCGGGCAGGTGCGCTGGCGGCTCGGGGCCTCGCGGAGACACGGACGGGAGGTTAGCCCCGGCGGCGGATCACCGGAAGGAGGCGGGAGCGGACCGGACAGGCGGCCGGGAGGCGGTCGGGACGGGTTGGTGTCCGGTTGTCCTGACATTTCCTTGACACCCCGTCCGTTCCGCACCACCTTGGGGGCCATGCGTATCGGACTGGTCGGGACGGGACGGATCGGCGCCTTTCACGCGGGGCTGCTCGCCCGGCATCCGGAGGTCGGGGCGCTGGTGCTCGCGGACGCCGACGCGGAGCGGGCGGCGCGGGTGGCGGGGGCGCTCGGTGCGGAGGCGGCGCCTTCGGTGGAGGCGCTGTTCGGGCATCACGTGCTGGACGCGGTGGTGATCGCGTCGGCGACGGCGGCGCACGCGGAACTGATCGGGCGGGCCGCGGCGGCGGGGCTGCCGGCGTTCTGCGAGAAGCCGATCGCGCTCGACGTGCCGGGAACGCTGGGTGCGCTGCGGGCGGTGGCGGCGGCCGGGACGGAACTGCAGCTGGGGTTCATGCGGCGGTTCGACGCCGGGTACCGGGCGGCGCGGGAGGCCGTGGCGGCGGGCACGCTCGGCCGGCTGCACACCGTACGGACGGCGACGTCGGACCCCGCCCCGCCGCCCGCCGCGTATCTGCCGCTGTCCGGCGGGCTGTTCCGGGACTGCATGGTGCACGACTTCGACATCGTGCGCTGGGTGACCGGGCGCGAGGTGGTGGAGGTGTACGCGACCGGGTCGGACGCGGGGCCCGCGATGTTCCGCGAGGCCGGCGACGTGGACACGGCCGCCGCACTGCTCACGCTGGACGACGGCACGCTGGTGTCGGCGACCGCGACCCGCTGCAACGGCGCCGGGTACGACGTACGGATGGAGCTGGCCGGGGAGCGGACGCAGCTCGCGGTCGGCCTGGACGAGCGGACCCCGCTGGAGTCGGTCGAGCCGCAGGGCCCGCCGCCGCCCGGGAAGCCGTGGCCCGGTTTCCTGGAGCGTTTCGGGCCGGCGTACGAGGCGGAGCTGGACGCCTTCGTCGGGCTGGTGCGCGGCGAGCGGGACAACCCCTGCGACGGCGGCGAGGCGCTCGCCGCGCTGCGCGTCGCGGAGGCGTGCGAGCTCTCGCGCCGGGAGCGCCGCCCGGTGCGGGTGGCGGAGGTCCCGGCCGGGTGAGCCCCGGGGGCCGGCCACGGCGGCCCCCGGGAGGGGAGATCACCAGACGACGGGCAGCCGGCGGGTGCCGCGGATCAGCATGCCCGGGAGCCATTCCCAGGGGGCCGCGTCGGGGTCGAGTTCCAGCCGCGGGAAGCGCCGGAGCAGCGACTCGATCGCCGTCTTGCCTTCCAGGCGGGCCAGTGGGGCGCCCAGGCAGTAGTGGATGCCGTGGCCGAAGGCGAGGTGGCCGCGCGGGTCGCGCCCGATGTCGAAGCGGTCGGGTTCGGGGAAGCGGCCCGGGTCGCGGGCGCCGGAGGCGAGGCCGACGAGCACGATCGCGCCGGCGGGTATCTCGGCGCCGCCGAGGGTGATCGGCTCCTTGGTGAAGCGGAGCGTGGCGTTCTCGACCGGCCCGTCGTAGCGCAGCCCCTCCTCGACGGCGGCGTCGATCAGGCCGAAGTCGGAGCGGAGCGCGGCCAGTTGCTCGGGGTGCGTGAGCAGGGCGCGAACAGTGTTGGCGATCAGGTTGACGGTGGTCTCGTGGCCCGCGATGAGCAGCAGATAGGCGAGGGCGCGCAGTTCGGGAAGCGAGAGCCGGTCGCCGTCCTCGGCACGGGTGGCGATGAGGGCGGACAGCAGGTCGTCCTGCGGCCCGGCGGCCCGCTTGTCCTCGATGAGTTCGTCGAGGTAGCCGTAGAAGCCGACCGCGGCCGCCTCCTGTTCGGACGGGTCTCCGGTCGGCGCGACGAGCGCGTTGGACCAGGCCCGGAAGGTGTCGCGGTCGGCGGTGGGAACGCCGAGCAGTTCACAGATGACGGTGATGGGCAGCGGGAAGGCGAAGGAGTCGACGAGATCGGCGCGGCCGGCCGGGGCCATCGCGTCGAGGAGCTCGTCGGTGAGCTCCTGGACGCGCGGCCGCAGCGCCTCCACCCGGCGGCCGGTGAACTCGCCCGCGACGAGCTTGCGCAGCCGGGTGTGGTCGGGCGGGTCGAGGATGAGGAGGTTGGGTCCGATGATCTCGTCCTGCGGCCGTTCCGGGCCGAAGTCGGAGAAGGACTTGGAGAGCCGCTGGTCGGCGAGGGCCGCGCGGGCCTCCTCGTAGCCGACGACGAGCCAGGCCGGCATGCCGTCCGGCGTCACGACCTCGTGCACCGGGCCGCTCTCGCGGAGCTTCGCGTAATACGGGTACGGGTCGGCGGTGAAGTCCGCTCCGTATTCCCCCAGTTGAATGACGGACATCGGCCCAGGCTACGCGCCGCCCGCTCCGTCGGGGAGGTCGAGCAGGCCGGCGTCGTGGACGAGGAGCGCGATCTGGACACGGTTGTTGAGGCCGAGTTTGGCCAGAATGCGGGAGACGTGGGTCTTGACGGTGGGGACGCTCATGTAGAGGGCCGCGGCGATCTCGGCGTTGGAGCTGCCCTGTCCGACGGCGAGCGCCACCTCCCGTTCGCGTTCCGCGAGTCCGGCGAGGCGGCGGGCGGCGACGGCGCGGCGCGGGGGTTCCGGCGGGCCGGTGCGGGGGCCGTGCGGCGTGTCCTGGCCGGCGACATGGGTCATGAGCTGGCGGGTGACGGCCGGGGAGAGCACCGGGTCGCCGGCGGCCACCCGGCGCACGGCCGTGACGATCTCGGCGGGCGGGGTGTCCTTGAGGACGAAGCCGGCGGCGCCGGCGCGCAGGGCCCGCAGGACCTGTTCGTCGGCGTGGAAGGTGGTGAGGACGAGGACCTCGGGCGCGCCGGGCCGGGCGCGCAACCGCTCGGTGGCGGTGAGGCCGTCGACCCGTGGCATGCGGATGTCCATGAGGACGACGTCGGGGGCGAGCCGGTCGACGAGCTCGGGGACCTCGGCTCCGTCGGCGCCCTCGCCGACGATCTCGATGTCCGCGGCGCCGCCGAGCATGAGGGCGAGGCCCGCGCGGACCAGCGGGTCGTCGTCGACGACGAGCAGCCGGACGGGCGGCCGGGCCGACGGCGAGGAGGGCGGCGGGGTCGGTGTCATGCGGGCCACGGTAGCCAGGCGTGCACGGCGAAGCCGCCGTCGGGGGCGGGTCCGTGGCTGAGCCGGCCGCCGGCGAGGGTGGCGCGTTCGGTCAGCCCGATGAGGCCCTGGCCGGAGCCGGGCACGGGCGGGACGGGCCCGGTGGGGGCCGGGTTGCGGACGTCGAGGTCGAGTCCTTCGCCGGGCCGGCCGCGCACGGTGAGGGTGACCTCGGCGCCGGGCGCGTGCTTGCGGGCGTTGGTGAGGGCTTCCTGGACGATGCGGTAGACGGTGCGGCCGGTGGCGGCGGGCACGGCGTCCGGGTCGGCCACGGTGGAGTCGAGGACGACCTTCATGCCGGCCTCGCGGACCTCGGAGACGAGGCTGTCCAGGGTGGCGAGGGTGGGCTGCGGCCGGTTCGCGGCGCCGCCGGCGCCGTCGTCGTCGTACGGCGACCGCAGCACGCCGATGATCTCCCGCAGGTCCTGCAGCGCCTCGTGGGCGCTGTCCCGGATCACCCCGGCGGCCCGCGCCACCTGCGCGGGCGGGGCGTCGGGCCGGAACTCCAGGGCGCCGGCGTGCACGCTGAGCAGCGTGAGGCGGTGGGCGAGCACGTCGTGCATCTCCCGCGCGATGGCCTCCCGCGCCTGCCGCTGCGCCTGCTCGGCCCGCAGTTCCGCCTCCGCCTCGGCGCGCAGCGCGCGGTCGCGCAGCGCCTCGACGAGCTGGCGGCGGGAGCGGACCAGCATGCCCCAGGCGGTGACCAGGAGGATCAGGACGATGCCGATGCCGATGGCGAGCGGGGTGCGGGTGCTGGGGTCGGGCCGTACGAAGACCTGCACGGTGGACGCGGCCACGGCGAGCAGCCCGATCCACGCCACCTCCTTGAAGGGGCGGCGCACGGCCACGCTGAACAGCGCGGCGAGCACCGCGCCGCCCGCCGTGGGGGCGACGACGCTGACGACGGAGAGCGTGACCGCGAGGCCGGTGGGCCATCGCCGGCGCAGCCACAGCGCGCAGCAGGCGAGTCCGCCGACGAGCTGGTCGGTCAGCGCGACGGCCGCGCTGCTGTACGTGGCGCTGGTCTCGGCCGCGAGCAGCCCCACGAACGCCGCGAGCAGGAAGATCGTGGTGTCGACCACCCAGTCCCGCAGGGTCCGCCGCGGCCGCCCCTCCCCCGGCCCCCGGCCCCCGGTGCGGGCGGCCTCGACCAGATGGGAGGGGAGCAGCCAGGTACGCGTCATACGGGAAATGTACGCAGGTGAGCGCCCTGCCGCGGCTCCGTGCGGCCCGCGCGATACCAAAGTCGCGCGAGCCGGGGACCTCGGTCGTACGAAGGTCGTACGGAAGTCGCGGGGAGCGGATACCGGTGGCCGACGCGGGCGGGGGCGGGTGTGGATCATGCTCGGAGCATGAAGAGGTTTCTCGAGGTCACGGGTTTTCTGGTGCTGGTCTTCGGCGTGTGCGGGGTGATCCGCGAGCTGACCGACGGCTGGTTCAAGCTGATGGGCGCGACCCGTTTCCTGACCGACAACATCGGCTTCCTGGAGGGCCGGGAGCTGTTCGCGAACATCGTGATCGCGGGCCTCGGGCTGGTGATCCTGGTGATATCGGACCGGGTGAAGAGCTGAGCGGGGCGCGGGCGCGCCGGCGGGCGTACGCGCATGGACTCGCCCACCCGCGCGACCGGCGGGAGTCCTCAGGAGGCGTCGGCGGCCCGGCGGCCCCAACTGGTGCCCGCGAGAACGAGGACGGCGCCGGCGAGGCCCGGGGTTCCGGGGCGGTCGCCGGCGAGCGCGATGCCCGCGGCTGCGGCCCAGAGCGGCTCGGTGCCGAGGAGGAGGCTGACGCGGGACGGGGAGGTGCGGCGGACGGCCCACATCTGGACGAAGAAGGCGAAGAGGGTGCAGAAGACGGAGAGGAAGAGCAGTCCGGCCCACTCGCCCGGCCCGAAGCCGAGGGCCGTCGCCCAGGGGGTGGCGCCGGTGCCGGGGACGGCGGCGAGGAGGGCGAAGACGGCGACGGCGGCGCCGAGCTGGACGGTGGTGAGGGAGAGCGAGTCGGCGCTCCGCACGGCCTTGATGCGGGACATCGCGAGGACGTGCACGGTACGGGCGAGCGCGGCGAGCAGCATCAGCAGGTCACCGGCCGAGGGCGCGGTGAAGCCCGCGCCCTGGGTCAGCAGGACCACGCCGGTGACGGAGAGCGTGGCGGCGCCGAGGAAGGCACGGGAGGGCCAGGTCCTGGTGACGGCCGCCTCGGCGAGCGGCGTGAAGATCATGGTGAGGCTGATGATCAGGCCCGCGTTGGTGGCGGAGGTGTGCACCACCCCGTACGTCTCCAGCAGGAAGATCCCGGCGAGGATCAGCCCGAGGACCGCCGCCCCGCGCCACTGGGCCGCGTCGAGGGCCCGCAGCCTGCGCCACCCGGCGGCGACGAGCACCGGCAGCACGATCGCGAAGCGCAGCACGAGGACGGCGAGCACGGTGTGGGCGGTGGTGACGCCCTTGGCGGCGAGATAGCTGGCGCCCCAGACCACCGCGACGAGCAGCACCGGCAGGTCGGTGAGCCAGGCGCGGCGCGGGGCGCCGAGGGTCGCGGAGGCGGCGAGCGACGACATGGCGTCTCCAACGGGTCAGGCGGGGTGGAGACTTCGACGGCTCGCACACGGGGGGGTGATCACCGTACCGGGGACGGCCCGTGGTGGCTACACCTTTCCGTAGCTGCCGTACGTGGGCCGGCCCGCCTGCTCGTACGTCTGGAGGGTGACGCCCGCCGGCGTCGTGCGCGCGTCGGTGAGCCGGAAGGCGCTGGGCCTGGCGCCCTCGGCGAACAGGCGGCGGCCCGTGCCCAGGACGACCGGGAAGACGAGCAGATGGAGCGTGTCGATGAGGTCGTGCTCCAGCAGGGTCCGCGCGAGGCCGCCGCTGCCGTGCATCTGGATCTCGCCGTCGAGCCGCTCCTTGAGGGCCGCGACCTCCTGCACGACGTCGCCGGAGAGGATCGAGGCCGGATCCCAGTCGGCGGTGGTGAGGGTGCGGGAGGCGACGTACTTGGGGAGGGTGTTGAGCTTGGTCGCGATGGGGTTGTCGGGGTCGTCGTGCTTCGGCCAGTAGCTCGCGAAGATCTCGTAGGTGCGGCGGCCGAGGAGGAAGGCGGTGGGCCGCGTGAAGACCTCGGTCATGAAGCGGCCGAAGTCCTCGTCGCCGTACGGGAAGGACCAGCCGCCGTGGTCGAAGCCGCCGCTGGGGTCTTCCTCGGGACCGCCGGGGGCCTGGTACACGCCGTCGAGGGTGAGGAACTGGGTGAGGCTCAGGGTGGCCATGAGGGGCCCTTTCTCTTCTTGTCGCCGTGTCTCACCTCTGGAGACCGTGCCCGCCCGCGGAACTCATCGGTGATCGGCTCGCCGTCCGATTCCCGCCAGCGCGAGGGCTCCGCCGCGCGTTTGATTGAACTCGCAACGACGGCAACTGATCGACGACGTAAGAGGAGTTCAGCATGTCCACGATGAGCGGCAAGGCGGTCCTGGTCACCGGCGGCAGCCGGGGCATCGGCGCGGCGACGGCCGTCCGGCTCGCCGAGGAGGGCGCGGACGTCGCCTTCACCTACGTACAGGGCGAGGAGCGGGCCCGCGAGGTCGCCGCCCGGATCGAGGCGGCCGGCGGCAAGGCGCTGGCCCTGCGCGCGGACGCGGCGGACGCGGGTGACGCGGCCGGCGCGGTGGAGTGGGCGGCGGACGCGCTCGGCCGGCTCGACGTGCTGGTGAACAACGTCGGCGTCGGGGTCCTCGGCCCGCTGGAGTCCCTGACCCTCGCGGACGTGGACCGGGTGCTCGCGGTGAACGTCCGCTCGGTCTTCCTCGCCGCGCAGGCGGCCGCCGCGCGCATGGCGGCGGGCGGCCGGATCGTCACCATCGGCACCTGCATGACCCAGCGGGTGCCGGGCCCCGGCGGCACGCTCTACGCGACGAGCAAGGCGGCCCTCGTCGGCCTGACGAAGTCGCTCGCCCGCGAGCTGGGCGGCCGCGGCATCACCGCGAACATCGTCCACCCCGGCCCGACGGACACCGACATGAACCCGGCGAACGGCCCGTACGCCCAGGCCCAGGCCCAGATGACGGCGCTCGGCCGCTTCGGCACGGCCGACGAGGTCGCCTCGATGGTGGCGTTCCTGGCCGGTCCGGGCGCGGCGTACGTGACGGGCGCCGAGTTCGCGGTGGACGGCGGCCACGCCGCGTAGGCCCCGGACGGACACGACGGCTCAGGCGCCCCGTGGGGGTCCCCCGCCGAAGGCAGGGGGAGAACCGAGCCTCGGAAAGAGGTGGGAGGGCGCACCGGTGCTGTCGGGTCGGTGCGCCCTCTCGGGCCGGGCGGGGTGTCGTGCCCGCCCAGTCTTGGTGGGAGGCGTCAGCCGCCCAGTTCCTGGTGGCGGGCCGTCAGGCGCGCCGTGCCCGCTTCGGTGAGGGAGCCGAAGAGGCGGAGGCGGGAGATGCCGCCGTCGGGGTAGATGTCGATGCGGACGCGGGCGCCGACCGCGGGCGTGTCGAGCACGAAGCGGTGGTTGGTGTCGGGCTGGAGGCGGGTCCGGGGCAGGATCTCGGTCCAGTCGTCGGAGCCCTCGGCGGCGACGGAGAGCGCGGCCCAGCCGGCGCTGTTGCCCTTGAGGTACGCGGTGTCGATCTCGACGGCGCGGATCTCGGACTCGGCGGCGAGGCTGTAGCGGATCCAGTCGTTGCCCTTGTCGCGGCGGCGGCGGGTCTCCCAGCCGTCGTCCATCTTGCGCGAGCGGCCGGGCTGGATGGTGTTGGTGGCCGGGGAGTAGAAGCGGTCGGAGGCGTCCTCGACCTGGCCGCCGTTCTCCAGGGCGGCGAGGTCGAAGGTGCCGAGCACGCCGAGCCAGGCCGGGTCGGGGGCGACTTCGCCGTACACGCGGAGGCGGGCGATGCCGCCGTCGGGGTGCTGGTTGACGCGGAGGTGGGTGAAGCGCTGCTCGACGTCGACGGCGAAGCCGTTGGCGGCGTGGCCGCCGATGGCGGTGCGCGGGACGATCGTCGTCCACTTGACGTCGTCGGCGAGGAGTTCCTCGGGCGAGGGCGAGCCGGCGACGGAGGTGGCCTCGACGGAGACGGCCTGCGGGTAGTTGCCGCGGAAGTGGGCGGTGTCGACGACGAGGCCGCGGATCACGCCGGGGGCGCCGAGGCGTACGAGCGCCCAGTCGTGGTCGTCCTCGGTGGGGTGCGGCTGCTCGGCGGAGACACCGCGGCGGCGGCGGGTCTCCCAGCCGTCCATGATCTTGCCCTTGTGGCCGAAGTGCTCGGGGTCGAACTCGGCGGCCTCGGGCTTGAGCAGGTTCTCGCGCTCGGCGAAGAACTCGTCGTTGGCGGCGACGACGCCCGCGCCGAGGCGGCGGTCGGCGAGGTCGGCGTACTGGGTGAAGGGGAAGTCGGCGGTGCGGTAGTCGGCGTACGGGTCACCGCCGCCGTACGGGCTGGCGTCTCCGGTGAAGCTGGGTATGGAGGACACGTCAGTTGTTCCTTTCGAGGAGACGGCCGGTGGGCTCGGTGAGGGTGCCGCGGTCGTTGATGCGTTCGCCGCGCAGCCAGGTGGAGGTGACGACGCCGTAGAGGGTCTTGCCCGCGTAGGCGGTGACGCGGTTGCGGTGCTGCAGCTCGGCCGGGTCGACGGTGAAGGTGGCGTCCGGGTCGACGACCGCGAAGTCGGCGTCGCGGCCCGGCTCGATGGCGCCCTTCCGGTCGAGGCCGGCGAGGCGGGCGGGGGCCTCGGACATCCAGCGGGCGAGGTCGGTGAGGTCGTGGCCGCGGTGGCGGGCCTCGGTCCAGATGGCCGGCAGGCCGAGCTGGAGGGAGGAGATGCCGCCCCAGGCGGAGGCGAAGTCGCCGGTCTTGAGGTCGGCCGTGGACGGCGAGTGGTCGGAGACGATGCAGTCGATGGTGCCGTTCGCCAGGCCCTCCCACAGCGCGTCCTGGTTGGCCGCCTCACGGATCGGCGGGCAGCACTTGAACTCGGTCGCGCCGTCCGGGACCTCCTCCGCCGTCAGGGTCAGGAAGTGCGGACAGGTCTCGACGGTGACCTGCACGCCCTCCGCCTTGGCGGCGGCGATCAGCGGCAGCGCGTCCGAGGACGACAGGTGCAGGACGTGCACGCGGGCGCCGATCCGGCGGGCCTGGTTGATCAGGTTCTCGATCGCGGTGTTCTCCGCGACCCGCGGCCGGGAGGCGAGGAAGTCGGCGTACTTCGCGCCCGGCTGCTGCGGGGCGGCGTCGAGCTCGTGCGGGTCCTCGGCGTGGACGATCATCAGCCCGTCGAAGCCGGCGATCTCCGCGAGCGAGGCGGCCAGCTGGTCCTGGTCGAGCTGCGGGAACTCGTCCACGCCGGACGGCGACAGGAAGCACTTGAAGCCGAAGACGCCGGCGTCGTGCAGCGGCCGCAGGTCCTTGACGTTGTCGGGCAGCGCGCCGCCCCAGAAGCCGGTGTCGATGTGCGCCTTGGCGCGGGCGACGTCCTGCTTGATCCGCAGGTGCTCGACCGTGGTGGTCGGCGGCAGCGAGTTCAGCGGCATGTCGAGCAGGGTGGTGATGCCACCGGCGGCCGCGGCGCGCGTCGCGGTCCAGAAGCCCTCCCACTCGGTGCGCCCGGGGTCGTTCACATGGACATGCGTGTCGACGAGACCGGGCAGGACGACGTCGTCGCCGACGTCCTCCAGCCGGGCCCCGGCCGGGACCTCGGCGTCGTACGGCCACACGGCCGCGATCGTGCCGCCGGAGACGGCGATCGAGGCCGCACGAGTCCCCTCGGGGGTGATGACGCGCGTCGAGCGCAGGACCAGGTTGACGTCCACCCGTACCCCTTCTTCTTCCGCGAAGCAGAAATTCAACGAACTGTTGAAGGAGTCTGCGTCCGTGACGACATGTCGTCAAGGGCGCATTTTCAGGATCGCCCGGCATGCCCCGCTCTCGCGAGGGCCGATTGGACGTTTCCATGAAGTGGAATGAGAATTTCGTACAGTAGAACGTAGCTCCGCACATGCGGGGCGGATCCGGACCCCTCCGGGCAGCCGCCGACAACGGACAAACACCCCGCTGACCGGCCCGGACGCCGGGACCTGGGCCGTGTGCCCGGCCCGGGCGCCCGGTAGGCTGCTGCCTTGCCCGCCTGCCCCGAAAGGACCGTTGCCGTGCCGACGTCCAGCGCCAGCACCACCGACGCCGCCAAGCCCGCCGCCGCGAGCGGTGGCGTCCAGTCCCTCGAGCGTGCCTTCGACCTCCTGGAGCGGATGGCCGACGCGGGCGGCGAGGTCGGGCTCAGCGAACTCTCCGCGAGCAGCGGACTGCCGCTGCCGACCATCCACCGCCTGATGCGCACGCTGGTCGCCTGCGGCTACGTCCGCCAGCAGCCGAACCGCCGCTACGCCCTCGGACCGCGCCTGATCCGGCTCGGCGAGTCCGCCTCCCGGCTGCTCGGCACCTGGGCCCGCCCGTATCTGGCCCGGCTCGTCGAGGAGACCGGCGAGACCGCGAACATGGCGCTGCTCGACGGCGACGAGGTCGTGTACGTCGCCCAGGTTCCGTCCAAGCACTCCATGCGCATGTTCACCGAGGTCGGCCGCCGGGTGCTGCCGCACTCCACCGGCGTCGGCAAGGCGCTGCTCGTGGACACCCCCGCCGACGAGGTGCGCGCGCTGCTCGCCCGCACCGGCATGCCCGCCGCCACCGAGAAGACGATCACCACGCCCGAAGGCTTCCTGGACGCCCTGGTCCTGGTGCGCGAGACGGGCTACGCGGTCGACGACAACGAGCAGGAGATAGGAGTCCGCTGCCTCGCGGTCCCCGTCCCCGACTCCCCCACTCCCGCCGCGATCTCCATCTCGGGCCCGGCCGGCCGGGTCACCGAGGCGGCCACCGACAAGATCGTCCCGATCCTCCAGCAGGTCGCCCAGGAGCTGTCGGCGGCGCTGGTGAACACGGCGGGCAACGGCCAGGTCTGAGCCCCGCCCGTTCCCGCGGTCCGTACGCGAAGGGCGCCCGGAGCCTTCCCCGGCTCCGGGCGCCCTTGCCGTACGCGGGCGGGTCAGACGGTCACGTTCACGGTGTCCTCGCTCAGCCGCCCGTCCACCACCGTCACCGTGCGGTCCGCCCGTCCCAGGTGGGTCCGGTCGTGCGTCACGAGCACCGTCGCCGTCCCCCGCTCCGCCGTCAGCCGGCCGAGCAGCTCCATGACAGCGGCGCCCCGCTCGTGGTCGAGCGCGCTCGTCGGCTCGTCGACCAGGAGCACCGAGGGCTCGTTCATCAGCGCCCGCGCGATGTTGACGCGCTGGCGCTGACCGCCGGAGAGCTGGTGCGGGCGGCGGTGCGCCTGGTCGGCGAGACCGACCGCGTCGAGCAGTTCCACGGCCCGGTCCCGGACGGTCCGCGGTCCGCGCCCGGACAGGTGCGCCATCACCTGGAGCTGTTCCAGCGCGCTGAGCGAGGGCAGCAGGTTCGGCTGCTGGAAGACGATGCCGATGTGTTCGCGGCGCAGCTCGGCCTTGGCCGCCGGGGTGAGCGAGCCCGTCTCCGTGCCGGCGACGACGACCCGGCCGGTGTCCGGCGTGACGAGGGTCGCGGCCACGGCCAGCAGGCTGGACTTGCCGGAGCCGGAGGGGCCGACGACGGCGGTGAGGCTGCCGGCGGGCACCTCCAGGGAGACGGCGTCGAGGGCGGTGAGCCGGCCGTCGCCGTCCGGGTAGGTCAGGGTCACGTTGTCGAGCAGCAGGCTCATCGGGCACTCCCGAGCGCGGTCAGGGGGTCGACGGCGGTGATCCGCCGGATGGACAGGGCCGCGCCGAGCACACCGAGCACGATCATCACGGCGGCCGGGCCGAGCACGGTGAGCGGCTGGAGCACGAACGGCACGTCGCCGCCGCTGATCAGCGCGCCGATGCCGGAGGCGAGCCCGGTGCCGAGCAGGGTGCCCGCGCCGAGCATCACCACGGCCTGCCCGAGGGCGTCCTTCAGGAGGTACGGGGTGGAGGCGCCGAGCGCCTTGAGGACGGCCACGTCGGCGCTGCGCTGGATGGTCCAGACGGTGAAGAAGGCTCCTATGACCAGCGCGGAGATCGCGAAGAGGAAGCCGCGCATCAGCTGGAGCGAGCCGTTCTCGGCCTGGTAGGACCCTATGGCGCCGAGGGCCTCGTCGACGGTCTTCGCGGCCGTGCCGAGGGCCTTGTCCCCGGCCGCCCAGTCGGCGCCGGAGCCGCTCAGCGCGATCACGGTGGCCTGTTGCTCGGTCCCGGTGCCGGCCCGGCCGACCTTCTGCCAGTCGTCGAGGGAGGTCCACACGACGGGCGTGTGGCTGTACGAGGCGTCCCCGGCGACCGCGACGACGGTGGCGTCCAGGGGGCCGAGGCGCACCGCGTCCCCGGCGGTGACGTCCAGTTCCTCCGCCGCCGACTCGGACAGGACCACCTTGCCCGCCCCGAGCCGCGAGCCCTCCGGCGCGAGGCCCGCGCCCGGCTCCGTACCGAAGGCGGAGAGGGCGGCGGTGCGGTCGCCGGCCGTGGCGTTGAGGGTGCGGATGCCGAGCGGCGCGGCGCGCTCGACGCCGGGCCGGGCGGCCCAGTCACGCCACTGGGAGGCGGTGACGGCCGAGTTGGTGAAGGAGACCGACTGGCCGGCGGGCGGCGCGGCGAAGGCCAGCCGGTCCGCCGGGAGGCCGGTGATCGCCGAGATGTTCTCCCGTGCGAGCCCGGCGGTCAGTCCCGAAAGCAGTCCGACGAGCAGGGTGATCAGGACGATCACGGTGCCCATCAAGGTGAAACGCCCCTTGGCGAATCTCAGGTCTCTCCATGCCACGAACATGGGGCCAAGCCTGCTGGTCAGGGCCCCGGGCGGGCATCGCGCCACGGATGGCTCCGTAATCAAACTTTCGGTTGAGTCCGGATTGTCCGGAGCGGCCCGCGGCCCCGCCTACCCTGGAACCATCATGGATCCCCGCTCCCTCACCCCTGCCCTGCGCGCGCTGCGCCTCTGTCTTCATCTGCTGATGGCGGGGCTCCTCGTCCTGGCGGCGGTGCGCTCGCAGACGACCGCGGGCGTGGTGGCGGCGGTGCTCACCGGCGCGGTGTACGCGGCGGGCTCGCTGCTGCCCGCCGTGCGCGGCTCGCAGCGCGGGGCGGCGGTCTGGCTCGGTGCGCTGTGCCTGTCCTGGCTGGTGCTGCTGTGGCTGACGCCCGAGGGGCTGTGGCTGGCCTTCCCGCTGTACTTCCTGCAACTGCACCTGCTGCCGGTGCGCTGGTCGCTGCCGGCGGTGGCGCTCACCGCGTGCGCGGCGATCCTGTCGTACGTCCGGCACGGCGCGGCCCTCAGCCCGGGCGTGTTCATCGGACCGCTGCTCGGCGGGGCGGTGGCCGTGGCGACCGTGCTCGGTTACCAGGCGCTGTACCGGGAGAGCGAGCGGCGGCGCCGGCTGATCGAGGAGCTGATCTCGACCCGGGCCGAGCTGGCGGCGGCCGAACGGCACGCGGGGACGCTCGCCGAGCGCGAGCGGCTCGCCCGGGAGATCCACGACACCCTGGCGCAGGGGCTGTCGTCGATCCAGTTGCTGCTGCGGGCCGCCGAGCGCGCGCTGCCGGAGGGCTCGCCGGCCGCCGGGCACATCGACGCGGCCCGGCGGGCCGCGCAGGACAACCTGGCGGAGGCGCGCCGCTTCGTACGGGCGCTCACCCCGCCCGATCTGGAGCACGGTTCGCTCGCCGGGGCCCTGGAGCGGCTGTGCGAGACGGCCGGCCCGCCGGCCGCTCCGGACGGGCCGCGGGTGCGGTTCTCGGTGAGCGGGACACCGGCCGAGCTGCCCACCCCGTACGAGGTGGCGCTGCTGCGGATCGCCCAGTCGGCGCTCGCGAACACGGTGCGGCACGCCGCCGCCTCGCGGGCGGAGATCACCCTGTCGTTCATGGGCGGCTCGGTGACGCTGGACGTGGTGGACGACGGCAAGGGCTTCGACCCGGCCGAGCCGCGCTCGGTGCGCCCCTCGTCGGACGGCGGCTTCGGGCTGCCGGCGATGCGCTCGCGCGCGGAGTCGCTGGGCGGTTCCTTCACCGTCGAGTCCGCCCCCGGCCAGGGCACCGCCGTGGCCGTCTCCCTTCCGCTGCCCGCCGGCACCACGACCGGAGCCTGACGCATGACCACCCCGGAGCCTGACGCGTCACCGTCCTGGTGTCCGCCGCACGACGATCCTGGAATCCGTCGCACGACCATCCTGGAGTCCGCCGCATGACCACCCTGGAGTCCGCCGCATGACCATCCGACTGCTGCTCGCCGACGACCACCCGGTGGTACGGGCCGGGCTGCGGGCCGTCCTCGACACCGAGCCGGACTTCGCCGTGGTCGGCGAGGCGGCGACGGCCGAGCGGGCGGTCGAACTGGCCGCGGCCGGCGGCGTGGACGTGGTCCTGATGGACCTCCAGTTCGGCCCCGGCATGCACGGCTCGGAGGCGACGGCCGCGATCACCGCCGTACGGGGCGGGCCGCGGGTGCTGGTCCTCACCACGTACGACACGGACGCCGACATCCTCGCGGCGGTGGAGGCCGGCGCCTCCGGCTACCTCCTGAAGGACGCCCCGCCGGAGGAGCTGGCCGCGGCGGTACGGACGGCCGCGGCCGGCCAGTCGGCGCTCGCCCCGGCGGTGGCGCACCGGCTGATGGACCGGATGCGCACCCCGGCGGAGGCGCTGACCAAGCGGGAGCTGGAGGTGCTCCAGCTGGTGAGCGAGGGACTGTCGAACCAGCAGATCAGCAAGGCGCTGTTCCTGAGCCAGGCGACGGTGAAGTCCCATCTGGTGCACATCTTCGCCAAACTGGGCGTGGACTCGCGCACGGCCGCGGTGGCGGCCGCGACCGCCCGGCGGCTGATCCGGCGGTAGGCCGGATCGGCGGTGCCGCTGGGCGGCCGGCTCAGGACCGCTTGGCCGCGGTCCGCTTGGCGGGAGTCCGCTTGGCCGGGGAGCGCTTCGACCTGGCGGCCGACGTGGTCTTCCGGCTCCGGGGAGCGGAGGGCTCGGCCGAGGCGGCGGGTTCGGGTTCCTCTTCGGCCGGCCCGGTCGCGGCCTCGGACTCGGCTGCCTCGGACTTGGCTGCCTCGGACTTGGCTGCCTCGGACTTGGCTGCCTCGGACTTGGCTGCCTTGCGGGCCGAGGAGGCGGGGGTGGCACGCCCGCCACCCATCGGCCACTTCAGCTCGATCTCCAGCTCGATCTCGCCTTCGTCGACCTCGAACTCCACCTCGGTGCGGAACTCGTCGGGGACCCGGAGGCTCAGCTCCACTCCCGGGCCCAGCGTGAGCTCGGCCTCGCCGCCCTCCCGGAACGCCTCGGCGAGCCCGGCGAGCAGCTCCGCGGCCTCGGCGCGGCTCAGCGAGCGCTTCTGCTCGAACTTCAGGTCCTTCACAGCTGCTCCTTCCCGCTCCGGTTGACGCACAGGGCCCAGATGACGAACCCGGACATCGCGATCACGATGACGGACCACACCGGGGAGTACGGCAGCGAGAGGAAGTTGGCGATGATGACGAGCCCGGCGATGGCCACGCCGGCGATCCGTGCCCAGGTCGCCACCCGGAAGAGTCCGAAGCTCACGAGCACGGCGGCGATGCCGAGACCGAGGTGGACCCAGCCCCACCCGGTGAGGTCGTACTTGAAGACGTAGTTGGGCGTGGTGACGAAGATGTCGTCCTCGGCGATCGCCATGATGCCGCGGAAGATGCCCAGCAGCCCCGCGAGGGCGAGCATGACGGCGGCGAAGGCCGTGAGCCCCTCGGCCCAGGCGTACTTGGCCGAGTGCATCCGGGGAGAGTGTGTGGTGGCCATCACGGTTCCTTTCGCTGTCCCTTTCCCTGTCCTCCCGGGCTACTGCCGGGCGGACGCGCCGGTTCCGGTCGACGCGGACGGGCTGCCGCCGCTCAGGACGATCTCCTTGGCGCGGCGGAACTCCTCTTCGGTGATGTCACCGCGGCTGCGGAGATCGGCGAGCCGCGCGAGGTCGTCGGCGTGACTGGTGCCGCCGGAGGTGCCCGCGGTCTCGCGGACGTAGGAGTCGAACGCCTCCTGCTGCTTGCGCGCGTGCGTGATCTCCCGGTGCCCCATCGACTTGCCCCGCGCGATGAGGTAGACGAACACGCCCAGGAAGGGCAGCAGGATGACGAACGCCAGCCAGCCGGCCTTGCCCCAGCCGCCGAGTTCGTCGTCGCGGAAGATGTCGCCGATGATCCTGAAGAGCAGGATGATCCACAGGATCCACACGAAGAACCAGAGCATGGTCCAGAAGGTGTTCAGCAGCGGGTAGTCGTAGGCGAGATAGGTGCCCATCTTCTGCTCCGTTCCGTCCGGACCGGGTCCCGGGTGCCGGGCGCCGTTCCGGGCTGTCTTCAGGGTGCGGGGCCTCTCGGGGGATGACCTCACCCGGTACGGGTGAGTGTGGCGTCACGTGTGGGGTCACGTGTGGGGTCCTGTGTGGGGCCCCGTGGGTGGTCAGTCGGGGAGACGCCGCAGCTCCACCACGTGGAGGCCGAGCGACTGGAAGCGGGCCAGCAGTCCGTAGAGGTGCGCCTCGTCCACGACGGGGCCGTACAGCACCGTCTGGCCGGAGATCACGACGTGCTCCAGCTCGGGGAAGGCGCTGACCAGCGTCTCCGACATGTGCCCGTCGACGCGGATCTCGTACTGCATGCTCCGATGGTCCGCCCCGGGGACCTCCGTCGGCCTCACCCCGCGCGGGTGACCCACGCGTCCGGATCCGAACATCACGACCCCCCGGGCTCTCGGCGGCCCCGCTTCGGCGAGGTCGGGTTGGGCGGGGCGGCCGGGCTCGGCGGCGCCGGCGGACTCGGCGGGGCCGTCGGGCTGGGCGGGCCTCCGGACGGAGCCGTCTCGCCCGCGCTCGCGGCCGGGCTCGCGGCGGGCAGGCCGCGCGTCACCAGGAAGCTCGCCAGCGTGATGCCGCCGGTCGCGAGGATGGCGGCCTTCAGACCGTTCAGCTGGGCCTGGGCATAGGAGTCCGTGACGGCGTCGACGTCGCCCGGCGGCAGTCCGGCCTGCTCGGCGGCCGAGTGCACCTGGTCGGTGGAGACGAAGCTGATCCCGGATTCCAGGGCGACGCTGGTCTGTTGGCGGGCCTCGTCGGAGATCGCCGGGTTCTGCTGGACCTGCGCGGTGAAGGCATGGGCCAGGGCGCCGATGAGGATCGAGCCGATGAGGGCGGTGCCCAGCGAGGAGCCCAGGTTCTGGGCGGTGAACTGCAGACCGCCGACCTCGCTGCGCTCCTGCTCCCCGGCGGTGGACTGGACGACGTTGCCGAGCTGCGAGGCGAGCATGCCCATGCCGAGGCCGAGCAGCGCCATGGCCCCGAAGAACTGGGCGTCGTCGATGACGGGTTTGATGGAGGCGAGGAGCCAGGCGATCGCCGCAGCCAGCAGCAGCAGCGCCACCCGCACGATCCGGCGCGGTGCGATCCTGCGTCCGAGCCCGGCCCCGGCCAGGGAGGCCAACAGCATGGTGATCGAGACCGGCAGCAGCCGCAGTCCCGTCTGGAAGGCGTCGAAGCCCTGCACCACCTGCAGGTACAGCGGGATGGTGAAGAAGAGCCCGAGCAGGATGAGGTTCTGGCTGAGCAGGGTCATCAGCCCGGAGCGCAGCACGGGCCTGCGGAACAGGGCCAGGTGCACCAGGGGGTCCTCACCGCGGGCCTCCCGCCGCCGCTCCCAGGCCTGGAAGGCGTAGAGGAGGCCCACTCCGGCCGCGACCACGAACAGGGTGGGGGCGAAGCCGAACACCGTGAACGGGGGATCGAGCGGCGCCACCCAGCCCCAGGTGGTGCTCTGGAGCACGCCGAGGACGCCGAGGCCCAGTCCGGCCGCCGACAGCAGGGCGCCGACGACGTCCAGGCCGGGGCGCCTGCCCTCCGCGGGCCGTTCCTTGATCGCCCGCCGGAAGAGCAGGACGCCGAGGACCACCACGACCTCGCCCGCGAAGACCAGCCGCCAGGTGAGGTACGTGGTCACCCAGCCGCCCAGCAGCGGTCCGACCGCGATGCCCGCGCCGGCGAGGCCGCCGATGACGCCGTACGCGACGGAGCGGTCCCGGCCGCGGTAGGACTCGGCGACGAGGGCCGCCATGGACGGCAGCACCAGGGCGGCGCCGAGCCCTTCGATGACCGACCAGCCGAGCGCCAGGACCCACAGGGTGGGCGAGACGGCGGTAAGGGCCGATCCGACACCGTAGACGCCCATGCCGATCAGGAAGACGCGGCGGCGCCCAAGGATGTCCCCGATCCGCCCGCCGACGATCATGAACGCGGCCATGACCAGGGCGTACAGGGTGATGACGGCCTGGATCGAGGTCACCTCGGTGTCGAAGTCCTCGACCAACTGCGTGATGGAGACGTTCATGACGGCGGTGTCGAGCACCATCAGGAACTGGGCCGTCCCCAGGACGATCAGAGCACCCCACTGTCTCATCGTGTCCACCTCACCGGGCCGGGTCACGGGACGGGTCGCGAGGGCCGCGCGCGTCACGGCGCCCGACACGCCCCGCCGCTGCCATCGCACCCGAAACGGCCGCGGGCCGCCTCACCCGCGACGGGTGAGCGGGGCCGGAGAGACGCCCTTCTCGGACCAGGGCAGGCTTCTCGGGCTCAGAGCCGGTTCTCGGGATCAGAGCGGGCTTCCCGGGGTCAGAGCAGGCCCAGGTCGCGGGCCCGGCGTACCGCTTCGTTGCGCCGGTGCACCGACAGCTTCCGGTAGACGCTCTTGAGATGGGTCTTCACCGTGTTGACCGACAGGTACAGGTCGGCGGCGATGTCCTCGGTCGACATCATCCGGGCGAGCCGCTCCAGCACCTCGTGTTCCCGTTCGCTCAGCGGCTCCACCAGCGGCTCCTCCGCCGCCGGACCGGCCGCCCCGCCGTCCGGCCCGGCCTCCGGCAGGAGCCAGCCCGCGGCGAGCGTCCGCAGGGGCGCCGCCGCCAGGAAGGGATCGATCCAGGGCCCCGCCTCCAGGAAGGGACGCCGCAGCTCCTCGGGCCTGGCCTCCCGCAGGGCCCGGTCGAGCAGGGTGTGTACGGCGCCGAGGTCGCCCTCCAGCTTCGCGGCCCGGGCCCGCACCAGCGCGGCGCGCACCGTCACCGCCGGGCCGGCGTGCGCGTGGCCGGAGAGACCGGCGATGCCGGCCGGGCCGTCGAGGCCGTCGAGGCCGTCCAGCAGGAGGAGGGCCTCGGTCCGGTCACCGGCCGCGAGGTGGGCCCGCGCCGCGCCGACGAGGCACATCGGCTGGTCCCCGGCCACCGCCCGGAGGACCTCGGCGGCGGCCTCCGGGCGGCCCTCCGCGAGGTGGGCGGCCGAGACGATCAGGGCGGCGTGGCCCTCGGCCCACGGGGAGTCCTCGGCGGCGGGGACGTCCTGCCGCGCGGCGGCCAGCGCGGCGCGGGTGCGCCCCTGGGCCAGGAGCAGCCGGGCCGTGGCGAGGCGGCGTGCCGCGGCGGTGACCGGGTCCGGCGCCGGTCCGTCGGGCGGCCGGCCGAGCAGTTCCTCGGCACGGGCCGGCTCGTCCCGCTCGACGGCGACCGCGGCGAGGACCGACCGCCCCAGGCCGGAGCCGGCCGGCGTGGCGAGGCCGAAACGTTCCGCCTCCGCCGTCGCCGCGCGGATCCTGCGCTCGGCCCGGCCGGGCCGGCCGTCGAGGTAGTCGATGAGCGCCAGGTGCTCCAGGGAGTCCCGGCGTGGCAGCGCCGTGGCGGCGTCGCCGGGGCCGCGGGTCACCTCGGTGAGTACGGCCCGTGCGTCGCCGAGGAGTCCGGCCCACAGCCGGGTCGCGCCCAGGTGGATGCGCAGCAGGGCGAGGAGTTCGGGATGAGCGTCGAGGAGCGGGACGGGCACCGATCCCAGCAGCTGGGCGGCGGACCGGGCGGCCTCCTCCGTCTGCCGCACGGAACCCGACAGCCGGCCCGCCAGTGCCGCGAGCAGCGCGCGGCCGAGCCGGGCCGCCGGGGAGTCGCCGGTGCCGGCGGTCAGCTGTTCCTCGGCGCGGCCGAGGTGGGCCAAGCCGCGGGCGAGGTCGTGGCGGGACAGCTCGCGCGCGGCGCGGACGAGGTCCGCGGCCGGGCTCGGCGTCTCCGTCTCGGTCTCCGTTTCCAGGCCCGCGAACAGCTCGGCCAGCTCGTCCGCGCGCGGGCCGGTGAACAGCTGCCCGATCGCCAGGTCGTCGACCAGGGCCCCGGCGGCGAAGGCCAGGTCCCCCGCGGCGGCACCGTGGGCGAGGGTCTCCGGCAGGGTCCCGGAGTGCCGCAGCCACCCGGCCGCCCGCCGGTGCACGTGCCGTTCCAGACCGGGCGAGCGGCGCCGCAGATGGGCCCGGAGGATCTCCCGGAACAGCGGATGGAGCCGGTACCAGCCCTGCCCGAAGTCCTCCACGAACGCGTTGTCGCGCAGCAGCCCGGCCAGGATCGGTGCCGCGTCGTGCCGCCCGGTCAGCGCGTCCGCGAGCTCCGGCCGGAACCGGTCGGGGACGCTGACCCGGAGCAGCAGGTCCTGGGTCCGGGGCGGCTGCCGGTCGAGCACCTCGGCGAGCAGGAAGTCGGCGATCGTGCTGCGGCCCGCCTCGAACTCCTTCAGGTAGATCTCCGGGTCCGGGCTCAGCCGCGCGGCCATGGCGCACAGCCGCAGGCCGGCGGCCCAGCCCCGGGTGCGCTCCACCAGCGCTCCGGCCGCCGCGTCGGACAGGCCGAGGCCGTGCAGTTCGAGCAGCGTGACCGCCTCCTCGACGGTGAAGGCGAGGTCGGCGTCCCGGATCTCGGTCATCTCCCCGGCCACCCGGTAGCGGTGCAGCGGCAGCAGCGGCTCGGTGCGGGTGACCAGGACCAGGCGGAGTCCCGCTCCGCCGTGGTGCAGGACGAAATCCAGCTGTCTCGCGATCTCCGGTGCGGTCATCCGGTCGAACTCGTCGACGACGACGATCGCGGGCCGGTCGCGGGCGGCCAGCTCCGCGGCGAGCCGGGACAGCAGCGCGTGGTCGGCCCGGCCCGCCCGGGCGGGCGAGCCGATAGACGAGGGCATCGGCGTCCCGCCCGCCCGCAGGGCCTGGAGGAAGTGCGCCCAGAACATGCCGGGCCCCTGGATCGCCGCGTCGAGCGTCAGCCATGCGACCGGCCGGTCCAGGCGCGCGGCCCAGTCCGCCACCAGCAGCGTCTTGCCCGCCCCGGCGCGCCCCTCGACCACCGTCAGCGGCGTCCGCGGCACCTGCCCGAGCCGCTCGTCCAGCCGTCCGCGCCGCAGAAACGTCGCGGGCAGCGCGGGCGGCACGAACCGGGTCCGCAGAAAGGGGTCGCCCAGCGGGTCGACGCCGAGGGCACCGGGGCGGGGCCGTTCGGGGTCGCCGAGGGCAGGGGGACGGGGACGTTCGGAGTCGCCCAGCGCGTCGACGCCGAGGGCGCCAGGACTGCGCGGCTCGACACCCGGGGCGTCAGGGCCGTGCCGCCCGGCACCGAGGGCGCCAGAACTGCGCCGTTCGACTGAGCGGGCGCCAGATCCGTACGGTTCGGCGCCGAGGGCGCCAGGACTGGGCCGTTCGACTGAGCGGGCGCCAGATCCGTGCCGGCGCCGGCCGGCGCCGGGGACGGCCGGTCCCTGTGGGTCCACGGCGGGTACGCCCGGTCCGTTCCGCCCAGGGTCTCGGTCGGCACCGGGGACGGCCAGTCCGTCCCGGGCGGCGTCCCGGCCGGCCTTTCGGGCGGCGCCCCGGCCAGGGTCCCGGTCGGCGTCCCGGCCCGGGTCCCGGGCGGCATCCCGAGCGGGGTTTCGGGCGGCGTCCCGGCGAGGGTCCCGGTCGGCGTCCCGGGCGGCATCCCGAGCGGGGTTTCGGGCGGCGTGCCGGGCGCCCGGTCCGTGCCGCCCATGGTCCCGGTCGGCACCGGCGACGCCACGTCCGTCCCGGGCGGCGTCCCGGCCGGCCGGTCCGGGCCCGGGCGGGCCCGGCGCGGCCGCTTCCTGCCCGTCGGGTCCCGGCGCGGCCGGTTCCTGCGGGGCGTCGTCGCGCACCGCCACCACGCTCGCCACCACCCTCCGGTCGGATTCCGGGCAGAGCCCACCTGCGCAGAAAAGTCTCTCCGCAATCCGGGCGGGCCGCCCAGCACCCGATGAACCCCTCCCGGGTACCCGAAGGTCCTCCCGGGGGCTCGCCGGTCAGGCGTCCGGCTGGCTGGGCGTCGCCGGGCCGAACAGTTCGACGGCGCGGCGGACGGCGGCGAGGCCCTCGGTGAGGGCGCTGACGGAGCCGATCGCGCCTGCGATCAGGAGCAGCGAGCGGCGCAGCCGCCACACCTCGGGGGCGCCGCTGAGCGCCATCGCGTCGAGCGCGGCGAGCTCGTCCTCGGCGATCCCCCGGTCGGCGAACTCCGGCCGGTGTCCGGCGAGTTCGCGCCTGAGCCGGGACACGGCGGCGCGCAGTTCGGCCACCCTCGGGTCCACGCCGTCAGCGGTCACTCGCCTCTGCCCCACGCTTCGCAACATGGTTCTCCCCCCAGGGAGCCTCCGGCCCCCCTTGTGCACGTGCACGTCGCTGTGCGACCCCTTGGGCGGTGGTCGGGCGCTCGGGGTCGCGGGCCAGTTAACTCCCTCGCGCGCCCGGCGCGCCAGCAGGCGGACACACATTCAGGCATCCGGGTGGTGGGGCCTGATGCGGTATGCACTCCCCATGACGGAAGAGACAGCAGAAGAGACGACGGAGGAGGCCGCGGCCGCCCCCGTGACGAGGCCCCGAATCGCCGGGCTCCTGCTCGCCGCGGGGGGCGGCCGGCGCCTCGGCGGGCGGCCGAAGGCGCTGCTCCCGTACCGCGGCCGGCCGCTGGTCGAGCGCGCGGCGCGGGTGCTGCGGGAGGGCGGCTGCGAGGTCGTGCACGTGGTGCTGGGCGCGGCGGCGGAGCACGTACGGCGGGAGGCGAGCCTGCCGGGGTGTGCGCTCGTGGAGAACCGGGAGTGGGCCGAGGGCATGGGGTCCTCGCTGCGGGCCGGGCTCGCCTCGCTCGCCGCCGGTCCGGGCGGGGTCGACGCGGCGCTCGTGGCGCTGGTGGACCAGCCGGGGATCGGGGCACCGGCGGTGGCCCGGGTGCGGGCCGCGTACCGCGGGCGCGACACTCTCGCCGCCGCCTCGTACGACGGGAGGCGCGGCCATCCGGCGCTGTTCGGCGCGGGCCACTGGGCCGGGATCGCGGCGGGGGCGGTCGGGGACCGGGGCGCGCGGGAGTACCTGGAGGCGCACCGGGATGCGATCACCCTCGTGGACTGTTCGGATGTGGCCGAGCCCTATGACATCGACACCGAGGCGGACCTCTGGCGTCTGGCCTGAGCCGGAGCGGAACGGGACCGGGAACGGGACCGGGACCGGAACGGGAAGGGGAGTGAGCGCGGTGACACTCAGAGCCACGTTGTGTCGACCCAAAGAATCTCGACATCAACAAACCATTGAACTTCCACCATGAGGAAACTAGTATCCACTGTTCAGAAGCGCCTGATCCTCCGTGACGGCGCTCCCGGCCGTATCTCGGCGCCTGTGGCACGGCGTGCCACACGACGACGCCCGGCGGCCGGCACGCACCGCCCGTGAAGCCCGCTGAAGGAAGTGACAGTTCATGTCCGCACCAGCGCCGTCCTCCCTGGTCGTCGTCGAAGCCGAACCCCTGCCGCGCCAGGAGGAGGTGCTCACCGACGCCGCGCTCGCCTTCGTGGCCGAGCTGCACCGTCGGTTCACCCCGCGCCGGGACGAGCTGCTCGCCCGCCGTGGCGAGCGCCGCGCCGAGATCGCCCGCACCTCCACCCTGGGCTTCCTGCCCGAGACCGCGGCCATCCGCGCCGACGAGTCCTGGAAGGTCGCGCCGGCCCCGGCGGCCCTGAACGACCGGCGGGTCGAGATCACCGGCCCTACCGACCGCAAGATGACGATCAACGCGCTGAACTCGGGCGCCAGGGTCTGGCTCGCCGACTTCGAGGACGCCTCGGCGCCCACCTGGGAGAACGTGGTCCTCGGCCAGGTCAACCTGATCGACGCCTACACCCGCAACATCGACTTCACGGACCCGCGCTCGGGCAAGTCGTACGCCCTGAAGCCGGCCGACCAGCTCGCCACGGTCGTCATGCGGCCGCGCGGCTGGCACCTGGAGGAGCGTCACCTCACCGTCGACGGCCGCCCGGTCCCCGGCGCCCTGGTCGACTTCGGCCTCTACTTCTTCCACAACGCCCAGCGCCTGATCGACCTCGGCAAGGGCCCGTACTTCTACCTGCCGAAGACCGAGTCGCACCTTGAGGCCCGCCTCTGGAACGACATCTTCGTCTTCGCCCAGGACTACGTCGGCATCCCGCAGGGCACGGTCCGCGCCACGGTCCTCATCGAGACGATCACGGCCGCGTACGAGATGGAGGAGATCCTCTACGAGCTCCGCGACCACGCCGCCGGACTGAACGCGGGCCGCTGGGACTACCTCTTCTCCATCGTCAAGAACTTCCGTGACGGCGGTGCCAAGTTCGTCCTCCCGGACCGCAACGCGGTCACGATGACCGCCCCGTTCATGCGCGCGTACACCGAACTCCTCGTCCGCACCTGCCACAAGCGCGGCGCGCACGCGATCGGCGGCATGGCGGCCTTCATCCCGTCCCGCAAGGACGCGGAGGTCAACAAGGTCGCCTTCGAGAAGGTCAAGGCCGACAAGGACCGCGAGGCCGGCGACGGCTTCGACGGCTCCTGGGTCGCCCATCCCGACCTGGTGCCGATCGCCATGGCCTCGTTCGACGCGGTCCTCGGCGACAAGCCGAACCAGAAGGACCGGCTGCGCGAGGACGTCCACGTCGAGGGCCCGGAGCTCATCGACATCGCCTCGCTGGACGCCCGTCCGACGTACGAGGGCCTGCGCAACGCCACCCAGGTCGGCATCCGCTACATCGAGGCGTGGCTGCGCGGCCTCGGCGCCGTCGCGATCTTCAACCTGATGGAGGACGCGGCCACGGCCGAGATCTCGCGCTCGCAGATCTGGCAGTGGATCAACGCGGGTGTGGAGTTCGAGCACGCCGGCGAGACCGTGAAGGCGACCCCGGAACTGGCCCGCAAGGTGGCCGCCGAGGAGCTGGCCGCGATCCGCGAGGAGATCGGCGAGGACGCCTTCGCGGCCGGAAAGTGGCAGCAGGCCCACGACCTCCTGCTGCACGTCTCCCTCGACGCCGACTACGCGGACTTCCTGACCCTCCCCGCGTACGACCAGCTGGTCGGCTGACCGCACAGCGGCCGAACAGCTCCCCCGAGCAGGCCCCGCCCCCGGTGTTCGCACAGCACCGGGGGCGGGGCCTTTTGCTGTTTGCGGAAGACGTGGCCGGTTTTCGATCCATGGCGTTTCACAAGTCACGTAACTCAACCGAAATACGCAACTACCTAGCGGTAACAAGTCGGCCCGTGCGAAATTCCGCCATGCCACCGGCCGGCGGCTGTCCCCCACGTCGATGCGTACCTCGCGTACCGCACCTCGCAGGAGCACAGCCATGTCATCGTCCCCCCACCGCGCGCTGCGCGGTCTGCTCACCCTGTGCCTGACCGCCGGGTTCGCCTTCCTGGCCGCTCCGTCCCCCGCCGTCGCCGCCCCCGGCTCCGGCCCCTCCACCGTCGTCACCATGGGCGACAGCTACATCTCCGGCGAGGCCGGCCGCTGGCAGGGCAACAGCCTGACCACCACCGGCAGCCGCAACGGCACCGACCGCGCCTGGAACGGCAGCACGTACGACCCGAGCCGGGTGTACGGCACGACCGAGGCCAACGGCTGTCACCGCTCGGACTCGGCCGAGGTCAACAGCGCCGGCCCGATCGCCACCAATCTGATCAACATCGCCTGCTCCGGGGCCGTCACGAAGAACGTGTTCCGTACGACCTCCGGCGGGACCGCGTTCAAGGGCGAGGCCCCGCAGGCCGACCAGCTCGCGGCCGTCGCCGCCACCCACGACGTCAAGCTGATCGCCCTGTCGATCGGGGGCAACGACCTCGGCTTCGCCGACATCATCAGCACCTGCGCCACCGACTACATCGTCTGGTACTCCTACTGCCACGACGACCAGCAGGCCGTCGTCGACTCCAAGATCGACGGCGTGATGGCGGACGTCGGCAAGTCGATCGACGAGATCAGAGCCGTGATGACGGGCGCCGGCTACGCCGCCGGCGACTACCGGATCGTGCTCCAGTCGTACCCCTCCCCCATCCCCCGCGCCGCCGAGAACCGCTACGGCGAGAGCGGCTGGAGCCGTACGAACACCGGCGGCTGCCCGTTCTGGAACCTCGACTCCGACTGGGCGCGCGACTCCCTCGTCCCGCAGATCGCGAGCCGGCTGAAGGCGGTCGCCACGGCCAAGGGCGCGCAGTTCATGGATCTGCGCGACATGCTCCAGGGCCGCGAGGTGTGCGCGAAGACCAGCAAGCTGGTGTCCTCGACCGTGCCGGCGTCGCCGACGACGAGCGAGTGGGCGCGCTGGATCGACCAGAACGAGACCCAGGGGCCGCTCCAGGAGGACATGCACCCCAACTACTACGGGCAGCTGGCGCTGGGCCGCTGTCTCGCCCTGATCAACGCGCAGACCTCCGGCAACTACAGCTGCAGGAACACGGCGGGGTCGGGATCGTCGGGGATGTACCTCACGGCGGGCTGAGAGCCACGGCCGGGAGGAGGGCAGGGTGACTCAGGGCAGGCTGCCACAGGGCAGGCTGAGTCACTGCAGACTGACCCACGGCAGGCCGAGTCACGGCAGGCTGATGCCGAGAGGCTTCAGGACGCGTTCGGCCTCGTGCGGGTCGGCGGCGCACATGGCGGCGACCAGCGCCGCCGAGCCGCCCGGCCAGCGCGAGGCCGCCGCGTCGAAGGCGCCGCGCCGGGACTCCAGCGGTCCCTTCTTGCCGGGAAGCCCGTCGAGCACGTGCAGGGCCCGCGCCGCGGCCGGCACCCGGTCCGGGTCCACCGGCTCCCCGCGGTCGCGCAGCGCGTCGGCCGCCCGGATGCCGGCGGCCGGGTTGGCGAGGGCGTCGCGCAGCGCCCGGGCCGGGGCGGCGGACAGGTCCAGGACGTCCAGCAGGCCGCGGGTGGCGGCGGCTTCGGAGGTGCCGGCGTTGACCGTGCCGAGCGCGGCGAGCAGCCCGGACCATGCCTTGTCGCCATGTCCGCGGGCGTGCAGCCACTCGCCGAGGACGCGTCCGGCGACGGCCGGCGGCCAGCCCGCGGCGGCGGCCACCAGGGTGTCCGCGTCCCACTCGGCCGTCTCCTCGGCGTCGGGCACGGCGACCCGCCGTACCGCGAGCAGATAGCGGACCGCGGCGCAGCCGCCCGGGGTGAGGCCGAAGGCGTCGCCGCGCCGGAAGACCAGTCCGGTCGCGGCCAGCCGGTCGACGACGGCCGCGAGGCCGTGGGCGGGCTGGTCGAGCCGGGCCCGGTCGGTGTCGGTGATGCCGGGCGTGCCGAGGAGGCGGGAGAGTTCGGACGCGGTCGGGGTGGTGTAGCCGGGCGAGGCGGGCGGCGGTACGCGGACGGGCGCGTCCTCCAGGGCCGGGTCGACGGTCCAGTCCTCGAACTCGGCGGCCCGGCGGGCGACCGACTCGGCGGAGCAGCCGCGCTGGTAGAGCGTGTAGAGCAGGTGGGCTGCCTCGCCGCCGTACGTTCCCTCGTCGGCGAGCTCGTCGACGGCGGCGGCCAGCAGGTCGGCGTCCCGCTCCACGTCGGTGTCGGTCTCCTCGGCCTCCCGCTCCGGCGGCGGGAGCGGCACGGAGGCGTCCCCGTAGTAGTCGAGGTGCTCGTCGAGCAGGGCGTCGGCGAGGACGAGATGGGGCAGGTCGTCGGGCCCGGGCGCGAGGTGCGCGTACTCCCCCGCGAGCCCCTCGGCGAGTCCGGCCGCCGTCCACCGGTCGAGCAGCGCCTGGGCGACCCGGCCGATGCCCTGCGCCACGTCGTGGTCGCTGAGCAGCGGCCCGGCGGCTGGCGGCTGCTCGGCATCGCGTACGTACGCCCTGGTCAGCACCTCGGTGAGGACCAGGTCCGCGACGGCGGTGCGGCCCACCAGGTCGGCCCGGCGCACCCCGTCGGGCACCGGCGGCCCGTCGAGCCGGGCCAGCCAGGCCCGTACGGCCTCGGGGTCGCCGGGATCGGTGCCGTCGGCGCGCAGGAGCTGCGCGTACCAGCGGGGCCAGGTCAGGTTCCCGGGGTCGCCCATGGCCCGCTCGAAATCGGCCACGGCCTCCCCGATCACCCCCTCGATCCGCGTGCGCCGCTCCCCGTCGAACCGCCCGGCGAGCGCCCGCAGCACGGCCGGGTACACCGCCAGCTCGTCCGGCGCCGCCCACACGAACGCCGGCAGATCCTCCACGAGCAGCCGCTTCACCAGGCCGGGCGTCGGTTCCGGCACCCCTGACCCGCGGTCGGCCCCGCGCAGGGCGAGCAGCGCGAGCACGGCGTCCACGGCCCTGACCGCTCCCGGCCCCCGGAACTCGGGGCTCTCCTCCAGGAACGCGTCACGACCGGTGTTGGTGAGCACGATCTCGGCCACGCTTCCCAGCGTAATTCGGGGCGGGGCGGGGCGCGGTGCGATGGGGCCAGGCGGGTCACACGGCGCGCTGGAAGGGGCCGAGCCGGTGCAGGCGGCGAAGCCGGTGGAGCTGGTGGACGACGAAGGTGAGGTGCTGGTTGTGCGCGGCCCAGGCCCACACCCCGGGATGGCCCGCGCCCTCGCGCCCCCGGCCCGCGGCGCAGGCCCGCATCCAGTCCTTGGCGGCACTGTGCGGGGCCTCCTCGAAGTCCGGTGTGGCGACGATCTCGGCCGCCGTGCGCCGGATGTCGGCCGCGTGCCCGTCCCCGCGGGTGGGCACCCTGCCGAGGAGGAACGTGCGTTCGCCCGTGTGACGCAGCAGGCCCCACGGCGATCCGCCGCCCGGGTCGGCCGGCTGGGCGGTGCTCCGGGGGTGCCCGGCTCCGTAGTCGCCGTAGGTGAGGCGGAGCCGTCGCCCGTCCGGCGAACGGTCGAGTGCGTGCCACAGGTCCCAGTCGTAGCGCTCCGCCTCGGCGAAGGCTGCCCCGTAGCCGTCGGGGGCGGCGTCGGCGCCCGGGCAGGAGCCGGCGAGGACGGCGACGGTCCGCCAGCCGCGGAGCGGAGCGAGCAGGGCGAGGGCGCGCCGGGCCGACTTCTCGACGAGGCCGTGGTGGTGGTCGTCCTGGACGGCGCCGAGGTCGAGCAGCAGGTCCAGGGGGAGGTCGTCGAGCTCGGCGAGGTCGGTGAGGTCGGCGATCAGGCGTCCCAGCCGGGCTTCGAGGCGCTCGTCGGCGAGGGTGGCCGGGGAGATCCGTATCCCGAGGCCGTCGCCGCACGCACGGGCCGCGGCCGCGCAGGCGGCCCGCTGCCGGGCGGGGCGTTCGGGTCCGGTCACGGGTCTCAGCGCCGTGCGGGTCAGCACCTCGTGCAGCGCCTCCTCGACCGGGCGGGAGTCGGTCTCGGACTCGCCGCCCCGGATGTCCACCCACGCAGGTCCGCCTTCCTGCACCCGGGCGATGTGGTCGAGGGTCTCGTGCAAGGGATGCCGACGGGCGCGCCGACAGGCGTCGGGGTCGCGGGGCGGGACGACCCACAGGGGTGCGACGGCGGCGCGCACCGAGGGCGTGAGGGCTTCGTACGCCTTCCGCGCGCTCGGTCGTGCGGGCAGTACGGGTACGTAGCTCGGCTCGGCCATCGGCTCCCCCAACGCCCTTCGGCAAGTGCCCCGTTCGCAGGGTGCGGCGCGGCGGGCGGGCCGGAAAGGAGGCCGTTTCGGCCAATTGTGGCCAGGGGGCCGGGAGGGACCGGGGGAGCTACGGCGTGACCGCGGTACGGGGCGCGGAGAAGTCGCCCCAGGTGCCGTCGGGAAGCTTGGCGCGGAGGGTGACGGTGTAGCGCAGACCGGGGGTGGCGGGGACGGTGAGGGTGTAGGTGACGGGGCCGGGGGCGGGCTGGGTGCCCCAGACGATCGTGGTGGCGAAGCGGCCGTTGAGATAGAGCTGGTGTTCCCTGACGGCGGTGGCGGTACGGGGCGGGGTCCAGGTGACGGTGAGGGCGCCGCGGGCGGGGCGGACGGTGACCGCGGTGGGCGCGGTGCCGGGCGGGGCACCGGGGGCGGGGGCGGTGGTGAGGTCGGCGGGGGCGCTGTCCGGGGAGGAGTTCTCGGCGGCGTCGCGGGCGCGGACCGTGAAGGAGTAGGCGGTGCCGGGGCGCAGGCCGGTGAGGCGGGCGGTGGTGGCGGTGCCGGGGACGGTGTGGATGCGGGAGTCGGCCTGGTAGACGTCGTACGCGGTGACGCAGGTGTCGTCGCGGGCGGGCCGCCAGCTGAGGACCGCCGCGCCGGGTCCGGCGGGGGTGGCGCGCAGGGCGGTCGGGCGCGTCGGTGGTGTGCGGTCCTCGGCGGTCGCGGCAAGGGTGGTGGCCACGACCGGGGCGCCGGCCGGGGAGAGGTTCCCGGCGGCGTCGCGGGCGCGGACGGTGAAGGTGTGGCGCGTGGCGGGGGCCAGGCCGGTGATGTCGGTCATCAGGGTGGCGGCGGGGAGCTCCTTGACCTCGCGACCCCGGTCGTAGACGACGTAGCCGGTGACGCCCCGGTCGTCGGTGGCGGCGCTCCACATGACGTGGACGGTGGTGGCGCTGCCGGCGGTCGCGGTGACTCCGGTGGGGGCGGTGGGGGCGCGGGTGTCCTTGGCGGCCGCGGCGGTGCCGGAACAGGCGGCGAGGGCGAGGGTCAGGCCGAGCGCGGCGGCGGTCAACGAGGCTGTGACGTACGGGCGTTGCATGGGGGTGCCTCCGTCCGGGTGGGGTACCGGGAAAGGTCCAGACCTATATCGCACAGCGGGCGGGGCGGCGACAAGAGGGCGTTGTCAGTGGCGTGCGCTTCACTGGTTCCATCACTCTCCGTAGTCGACTTTGGGGGAATCGTGACGGACCGTACGACGTATGTGTCACTGGCCGGGCTGCGCGTGCGCGGCTGGAGCGACGCCATGGTCAGCGAGATGCTCGGCCAGGCCGATGTGCAGGGCCGCGATCCGAGGCGCTGGGCGCTCGCGCCGGTGCGGCTCTATCTCCTGGCGCGCGTCGAAGCCGTGGAGCGCACACCGGAGTTCGCCGCCTCCGCCGAGGCCGCCGGCCGGGCCGCCGCCGCGAGCCTGGTGGCGGCCGACCGGCGCCGCCGCGCGGTCCTCGCGGCGATCCGCGCCGAACCCATCGAGGTGCCCCGCCTCCCGGCCGCCGAACTGGAGCGCCGCGCCGTCCGGCACCGCCACCTGCTCGGCGCCCGCGGCCCCGGCGGGGTCACCGCCGGCGCCATGGTCCGCTGGCAGGTCGGCTATCTGCGGCACGCCCTCTCCCGCTACGACACGCTCCTCGACGACCTCTACGGCGACACCGGCCGCGCCGAGGCCGAACGGCTGCTGCGCCGCCGGGTGTACGAGGCGATCGCCGTGGCCTATCCGCACCTGGCGCACGAGTGCAGGCGGCGAGCGGCGGTGGAGCGATGAGGGTGTGTCAGGGCGCCGTGGGCTGGGGCTTGTCCGGGGGCGTCCCCGAGCGCGGGCCGCGGCGCGGGCCCGAGGGCAAGCCCGGGCGCCGGGCCGGGGTCCTGTCCTGGGTTCTGCCTTGCGGCGTGCCCGGGGTTCTGCGCTGCGGCGTGCCCGGGGTCCTGTCTTGGGTCCTGCCTTGCGGCGTGCCCGAGGTCCTGCGCTGCGGCGTGCCCGGGGGTTCTGCCCTGGATCTGCCCTGGGCCGCGCCCTGGGACCTGCCCCGGATCCTGTCCCGGGCCGTGCCCTGGGACCTGCCCCGGATCCTGTCCCGGGCCGTGCCCTGGGACCTGCCCCGGATCCTGTCCCGGGCCGTGCCCTGGGACCTGCCCCGGGTGCCGTCTC
>NZ_JBSGIW010000064.1:0-47724 GCF_053605265.1 Streptomyces sp. NPDC003943
CGGATGTGGAAGCCCAGTAATGGGTGGAGCTGACCGGTACTAATAGGCCGAGGGCTTGTCCTCAGTTGCTCGCGTCCACTGTGTTAGTTCTGAAGCAACGAACAGTTGCTGGTTTCTTGAGCTAGAACACAACTACAGAGTGTGCTTGTTCGCTCGAAACCGATAGGGTTTCGGTGGTCATAGCGTTAGGGAAACGCCCGGTTACATTCCGAACCCGGAAGCTAAGCCTTTCAGCGCCGATGGTACTGCAGGGGGGACCCTGTGGGAGAGTAGGACGCCGCCGAACAATCTTTCAGGACCCCTGGTCCCAGCGTTCACGCTGGGACCAGGGGTCCTTTTGTTTTTCCTTGAATTTGTTGGAACGCGCGGCGCTGTGCCGGCTGCGCGAGAATGACTGCAGTACCCGAAGACAGGAGTCACGTCGATGTCCACCAACTCTCCCGACGACCGTCCGGAGCGTGAGCCGCGCCGCCGCGAGGGCGGCGACCGGGGCGGCTTCCGTGGGCCGCGTCGTGACGACAACCGTGGCGGGGGCGGCTACCGCGGCCGCGACGACCGCCCGTCGTACCCCCGTCGTGACGACCGGCGTGACGACCGTCGTGATGACCGACGCGACGACAACCGTGGCGGTGGCTTCCGCCGCGACGACCGTCGTGACGAGCGACGGGATGACCGTCGTGACGACCGTTCGTCGTATCCTCGTCGTGACGACCGGCGCGATGACAACCGTGGTGGCGGCGGCTACCGGGGCCGGGACGACCGTCCCTCGTACCCCCGCCGCGACGACCGGCGTGACGACCGGCGTGACGACCGTCGTGACGAGCGCCCCTCGTTCCGCCGTGACGACCGGCGCGATGACAACCGTGGTGGCGGCGGCTACCGGGGCCGCGATGACCGTCCCTCGTACCCCCGCCGCGACGACCGCCGTGACGACCGCCCGTCGTACCCGCGTCGCGACGACCGGCGCGATGACCGGCGTGATGACCGGCGTGATGACCGTCCGTCGTACCCGCGTCGCGACGACCGCCGTGACGACCGGCGCGATGACCGGCGTGATGACCGTCCGTCGTACCCCCGTCGTGACGACCGGCGCGATGACAACCGTGGTGGCGGCGGCTACCGGGGCCGGGACGACCGTCCCTCGTACCCCCGCCGTGACGACCGCCGTGACGACCGACGGGATGACCGTCGCGACGACCGTCCGTCGTACCCGCGTCGCGACGACCGGCGTGACGACCGCCGGGACGACCGTCGTGACGAGCGGCCCCGTGGGCCGCGGCGTGAGGACGACCGGCGTGGTGGCGGCGGGTTCCGTGGGCGTGACGACCGTCCGTCGTACCCGCGTCGGGACGACCGCCGTGACGACAGCCGTGGCGGTGGCTACCGCGGTCGTGACGACCGGGGCGGCTACCGGGGCCGGGACGACCGGCCGTCGTTCCGCCGTGAGGACCGCGGGGACCGGGCGCCGCTGAAGCGCCTCCCGATCCCGCCGGAGGTCACCGGTGAGGAGATCGACCCGGACGTGCGGCAGGAGCTGATGAGCCTGCCCAAGGGTCTGGCCGAGGACGTCGCGCGCAACCTCGTCATGGTCGCCCAGCTGATCGACGACGAGCCGGAGAAGGCGTACGAGTACTCGCGCATCGCGCTGCGTCTCGCGTCCCGCGTCGCCGCCGTCCGTGAGGCGGCCGGCTTCGCCGCGTACGCGACGCAGAAGTACTCCGAGGCGCTGGCCGAGTTCCGGGCCGCGCGGCGGATGACCGGCAGCGTGGAGCTGTGGCCCGTCATGGCGGACTGCGAGCGCGGCCTGGGCCGGCCGGAGCGTGCCCTCGCCATGGCCGGTGAGCCCGAGGTGCAGAAGCTGGACAAGGCCGGCCAGGTCGAGATGAGGCTCGTGGCCGCCGGCGCCCGCCGGGACATGGGCCAGCTCGACGCGGCCATCGTGACCCTGCAGAGCCCCGAGCTGGCGTCCAGCGCCAACCACCCGTGGACGGCGCGCCTGCGGTACGCGTACGCCGACGCGCTGCTCGCGGCCGGCCGCGAGCAGGAGGCCCGCGAGTGGTTCGCGAAGGCCCTTGAGGCCGACAAGGACGGCTCCACCGACGCCTCCGACCGCCTCGCCGAGCTGGACGGCGTCGAGTTCGTCGACGCGTTCGACGACTCGGACGACGAGGACGTCCAGGAGGACGCCCAGGACGAGGACTCCGAGGGCACCGAGGACGACAGCAAGAGCTGACGCTCCGCGCGCACGTACGAAGGGCGGCACCCCACCAGGGGTGCCGCCCTTCGGCGTATCCAGGCGTGCAGGAGGCTCAGTCCAACGCCAGACTCCGCAGCACCAGGCCCGTCGCCGGCTTCGGGCCGAACGAGGTCGACTTGCGGGGCATCGTGACGCCCTGGCGGGCCAGGTCCCGTACGACCTCCTCCTTCACCGGGTGCATCAGGACCGCCGTGCCGCCGCGGCGCTCGGCCTGGGCGACGGCGGCGGCAGTGTCGTGGATGTAGGCGATGTCCTCGGGCTCGTCCGGGATGTGCCAGACGTGGTCGAGGAGGGTGGCGTGCAGGACGGTGGCGTCCAGGGTGCGCCAGAGCTCGGGGCGGTCGCCGCGGACCGTGCGGGCGAGGAGCTCCGGGTCGGGGCGGTCGAAGAGGTGGAAGCCGCCGTCGCCGGCGAGGACGAAGGCGTTGCCCTTCGCGGCCGCGGCGGCCAGGGCCTCCTGGGCGGCGGACAGTGGGCCGTCTATCCGGGTGACGCGGAAGCTGTCGCCGACGGCGGCGAGCGCGTCGGCGACCGGGAGGCGGCTGAGCAGGCGATGGATGGCGCGGACCCGCAGCGGATAGCGGACGGTGTCGACGAGCAGCACCAGACCGTGGTTCCAGGGGCCGGGCGCGGCGTGCTCGTCGCGCAGCCGGAGGTAGGTCGCCCAGCGGTGGTGGCCGTCGGCGATGAGGGCCTGGTGGCGGGCGAGTTCGGTGGCGACGGCGGTGAGGTCGGCCGGGTTGGTGACCGCCCAGAGGCGGTGCCGGATGCCGTCCTCGGTGGTGGTGCAGAGCAGCGGCTCGCGCTCGGCGACGCGGTCGACGACGGCGCCCGCGCCGTCGCCGTCGCCGCGGTAGGTGAGGAGCAGCGGGTCCAGGTTGGCGCCTGTGGTGCGCATGAGGGCGGTGCGGTCCTCGACGACGTGCGGCATGACGTCCTCGTGGGGGAGGACGATGCCCTCGGCGGGGGTGGAGAGTTCGAGGGCGCCGATGAGGCCGCGCTGGAGGATGCCTTCGCCTTGCTGCTCGTACACGTAGAGCGCGGGCTCGGGGTCCGGGGCGAGGATGCCGTCGGCGAGCCAGCGGTCGAGGGTGACGGCGGCCTTGCGGTGCCGGGTGCCGGCGGTGATGGCCTGCGGGAGGATCAGCCGGACGATGTTGTGCGGGTCGAGGGACTCCAGGTGGTGCAGTCCGTCGGGCCGGACGACCACGTCGTACGGCGGGGAGGTCACGGCGGCGAGGCTGCCGACCCGTTCGGGGACATACCTGAGGCCCCTGAAGGGGCTCAGGCGGAGACCGGGGGCGCGGACGTCGTCGGCCGCGTGACCTGAGGTGTTCATCTCGTCATCGTATGTGGGCGGTGGCCATGAGCGATGATCGGGGGAGCGGGGATTTGCCTGGGCGATGTGAGGAGTACATGACGATGACGGGATTCGGCCAGGACCGGCAGGACGGCCGGCAGGGCAGGAACCGGCCGGGTGGCAGTGCGCGCGCGCTGAGCGAGGCGTACGACACGGCGCTGCTCGACCTGGACGGGGTCGTCTACTACGCGGGCGGGCACGCGATCCCGTACGCCGTCGAGGCCCTTGAGGCGGCCCGCGAGGGCGGGATGCACCTGGCGTACGTCACCAACAACGCGCTGCGGACGCCGGACACGGTGGCGGCGCATCTGACGGAGCTGGGGGTGCCGACCGGGCCGGCGGACGTGATCACCTCGGCGCAGGCGGTGGCCCGGCTGGTCGCCGACGAGGTGCCGCCGGGGTCGCGGGTCCTGCTGATCGGCGGCGAGGGGCTGCGGGTGGCGCTGATCGAGCGGGGCCTGGTGCCGGTGGATTCGGCGGATGACGACCCGGTGGCGGTGGTGCAGGGGTACGGGGGCCCGGAGACGCCGTGGAGCCGGTTCACGGAGGCGAGTTACGCGGTGGGGCGCGGGCTGCCCTGGTACGCGTCGAACACCGACCTGACCGTGCCCACCGCGCGGGGGATCGGTCCGGGCACCGGCGCGGCGATCGAGGTTGTCCGGATCGCGACGGGTGCCGAGCCGAAGGTCGCGGGCAAGCCGTTGCCTCCGATGCACCGCGAGACGGTGCTGCGCACCGGGGCCGAGAAGCCGCTGGTGGTCGGGGACCGGCTGGACACGGACATCGAGGGAGCCTTCAACGGCGGCGTCGACTCGCTGCTCGTGCTGACCGGTGTGACGGACGTGGCTCGGCTGCTCGAGGCGGTGCCGGAGCACCGGCCGACGTATGTGGCGGCGGACCTGCGCGGGCTGCTCGTGCCGCAGCCGGAGGTGGCCGACGGCGCGGACGGGGCGTTCCGGTGCGGCGGCTGGACGGCGTCGGTGAGCGGGGGAGCGCTGCTGCTCGACGCCGCCGGGGACGGGTACGGGGACGGGGACGCGGCGGGTGCGGCGGGCGGACTGGATCCGCTGGACGGGGTACGGGCGCTGTGCGCTGCGGCCTGGACGGAGGCGGGGGCCGGGGCGTGCGGCCTGGACGCGACGAAGGCGCTGGAGCGGCTGGGCCTCGGGTGACGCGGCGCGCACGGGGCACGGGCCCGGGGGCGTAACCCTCGGGCCGTGCCCCGTGTCCCCCTCTCGGGCCCGGTGCCCCCTCTCCGGCCCCGTGTGCCCCGTGCCCGTTCCGCACCCCGTCTCGTGGCGAGAATCAGGGTAGGCTAACCTAACCTCGTGTTGGTCGAGAGTCCCTCCCGTGCGAGCGCGGAGCCGACCGGCCCTGACCGGAATCCGGCGCGCCGCAACTCGCTGCGGGCCGTGGGTCTTGTCGCGGCCGTCGGGGTCCTGCTGCTGGTCTGTGTCCTGAGCATCATGATCGGCGCCAAGCCGGTGCCGCTCGCCGACGTGTGGCACGGCCTGTTCCACAACAGCGGCATCCGCAACGACGTCGTCATCCACGACGTCCGCGTGCCCCGCACCTTGCTCGGGCTGCTCGTCGGACTCGCCCTCGGCCTGTCCGGCGCCGTCATGCAGGGCCTCACCCGCAACCCGCTCGCCGAGCCCGGACTGCTCGGCGTCAACGCGGGCGCCGCCGCGGCCGTCGTCTCCGCGATCGCCTTCTTCGGGATCACGGACGTCGACGCGTACGTGTGGTTCGCGTTCGCCGGCGCCGCCGTCGTCTCCGTCCTGGTGTACGTCCTCGGCGGCAGCCGCAGCGCCACGCCCGTGCGGCTCGCGCTCGCCGGGACCGCGGCCACCGCCGCCCTCTACGGCTACGTCAACGCCGTACAGCTGCTGAACTCCGCCGCCCTGGACCGGCTGCGCTTCTGGACCGTCGGCTCGCTCGCCTCCGCGAACGCCGACACCGTCGCCCGGGTCGCCCCCTTCATCCTCGTCGGCGCCGTCCTCGCGCTGCTCATCGCCCGGCCGCTGAACGCCATGGAGATGGGCGACGACACCGCCCGCGCGCTGGGCGCGCACCTCAACCGGACCCGGATCACCGCCATGGCGGCCGTGACGCTGATGTGCGGCGCGGCGACGGCGGCCTGCGGGCCGATCGTGTTCCTCGGCCTGATGGTCCCGTACATCGTGCGCTCGATCACCGGGCCCGACATGCGGTGGATCCTCCCGTACGCGGCCGTGCTCGCTCCCGTCCTCCTCCTCGGCTCCGACGTGATCGGGCGGGTCGTCACCCGCCCCGCCGAGCTCCAGGTCGGCATCGTCACCGCGCTCCTCGGCGGACCCGTCTTCATCCACCTCGTCCGCCGCAAGAGGATGGCCCAGCTGTGACGACCAAGACCCTGCGGACCGGCGGCGGTCGCTCCGTACGCGGCGGCCTCTCCGTGCGCTACGAGCCGCGCGCCCTCGTCTGCGTCCTCGGCCTGCTCGTCCTCGCGCTCGCCATGACGGTCGTGCTCATCGGCAGCGGCGACTTCCCGCTCGCCCCGAGCGACGTCGTCAGCACGCTGCTCGGCAACGGCACGCCGGTGCAGGAGTTCGCCGTGATGGACCTGCGGCTGCCGCGCGTCCTCGTCGGCGTCTTCGTGGGCGCCGCGCTCGGCATCGGCGGCGCGGTCTTCCAGTCGATCTCCCGCAACCCGCTCGGCAGCCCCGACGTCATCGGCTTCGGGCAGGGCTCCACGGTCGGCGCGCTCGTCGTGATCATCCTCTTCCAGGGCAGCGCCCTGGCCGCAGCCGCCGGCGCGATCGTCGGCGGACTCGTCACGGCCCTCGCGATCTACCTGCTCGCCTGGAAGCGCGGGGTGCACGGCTACCGCCTGGTGCTCGTCGGCATCGGAGCCGCCGCGATGCTCACCGCCGTCATCCACTACCTGCTCACCAAGGGGCAGCTCGTCGACGCGACGCGCGCGGTGGTGTGGATGACCGGCTCGCTGGACGGGCGGGACTGGGACCAGTTCTGGCCGCTGTTCGGCGTCAGCTGTGTGCTGCTGCCGCTGGTCCTCGGGCACGGGCGGGCGCTGCGGATGCTCGAGATGGGCGACGACGCGGCGTACGCGCTCGGCGTGAAGGTCGAGCGGACCCGGATCGTGCTCATGGGCGCGGCCGTGCTGCTCGTGGCCGTCGCCACCGCCGCCGCCGGCCCCATCGTCTTCGTCTCGCTCAGCGCGCCCCAGCTGGCCCGCCGGCTGACCCGTTCGCCCGGGCCGAACCTGGCCGCCTCCGCGCTGATGGGTACGGCGGTGCTGCTCGTGGCCGACTGGACCGCCACGCACGCGTTCGGGGAGCGGCAGCTGCCGGTGGGTGTGGTGACGGGGGTGCTCGGCGGGTGCTACCTGCTGTGGCTGCTCGTCAGCGAGCGGAAGGCGGGCCGGATGTGACCGGGCCGGGTACGACCACTGAGAACACGATCAGGAGCAAGGGTATGCAGCAGACGCCGCAGTCTCCGCGGTTGAGCGCCGAGTCGGTCACGCTCGCCTACGACCAGCGGGTCATCGCCCGCGATCTGTCCGTCGCGATCCCCGACAACTCCTTCACCGTCATCGTCGGCCCCAACGCCTGCGGCAAGTCCACGCTGCTGCGCGCGCTGTCCCGGATGCTCAAGCCGACGCGGGGGCGGGTGCTGCTCGACGGGCAGGCGATCCACTCGATGCCCGCGAAGCAGGTCGCCCGGACCCTCGGGCTGCTTCCGCAGTCCTCCGTCGCGCCCGACGGCATCACCGTCGCCGACCTCGTCGCCCGCGGCCGCTACCCGCACCAGGGGCTCCTTCGCCAGTGGTCGCCCGAGGACGAGCGGGTCGTCCAGGAGTCGATGGCCGCGACGGGCGTCGCCGAACTGGCCGAGCGGTACGTCGACGAGCTGTCCGGCGGCCAGCGGCAGCGGGTCTGGATCGCGATGGCCCTCGCCCAGCAGACGCCGCTGCTGCTGCTCGACGAGCCGACGACCTTCCTCGACATCCAGCACCAGATCGACATCCTGGACCTGTGCGCCGAGCTCCACGAGACCCAGGGCCGCACGCTCGTCGCCGTGCTGCACGACCTCAACCACGCGGCCCGGTACGCCACCCACCTCATCGCCTGCCGGGGCGGCGAGGTCGTCGCCGAGGGCCCGCCGGGCGAGGTCGTCACGGCCGAACTCGTCGAGCACGTCTTCGGGCTGCGCTGCCAGGTCATCGAGGACCCGGAGACGGGGACGCCGCTGGTCGTGCCGGCAGGCCGGAAGGCGCGCAGGCCCGCGCTGCAGTCGCGCTAGGCGGCTCGGAGGCTCGCCAGGCGGCTCGGAGGCCGCCCGGGTGACTCAGCCGCAGTCGCGGCAGGCGGCTCAGAGGCCCGCCAAGTGGCCCGGAGGCCCGCCGGGTGGCTCAGCCGTGGTCGCGGGTCGTGGCTCCGGGGCCCGCCGGGTGCTCAGCCGCGGTCCCGCACCAGGCGGCTCAGAGGAGGGAGCGGAGCCGGAGCAGGTCGCGGAAGCCGGCCTCCAGGCCCACCCGGCCCGAGGCCCACGCCTTGGCGAAGTTCAGCCGGCCGTCGACCATCGCCACCAGGTCGTCGCCGGTCATCCGGAGGCGGATCTGCGCCTTCTCGCGCGGCGGGCCCGGGACCGTGTCCTCGACCGCGATGCGGCCGTCGGCCATGCGGCCGGTGAAGGTCGTGTCCAGGTCGGTGAGGTGGCAGCTGAGGGTGCGGTCGAGCGCGGCCGCGCCGCGCACGTCGCCGTCGGCCCGCGCCAGGTTGTCCGAAAGCCTGCTCAGTGCCGCACGGCACTCGGTGATCGTCGCCATCGTGGTCGACGGTACCCCAGGGCTTCGATGTAGCGTCGGGGCATGAGCGATGCGACACCCGAAGCCCCGGCTCCGGCCCCAGGGGCGGTGCCCGACGCCTCCGCGCAGGGCGATCCGTACGAGGCCGCCGGGCCCGCGCCGCTCGGGGTCGTACGGACGCCCACCGGGCGCCCGGCCGTGGACGCGCTCCTCGACCGGCTCGGTGCCGCGGACGACCTCACGGCGGACGGACACCTCGACGTGTACGAGGATGTACACCGTGGGTTGCGCGCCGAGCTGACCGCGCTCGACGCCGCGCCCGCCCCCGCACCCCGTCCGTACGACAACAGGAGCTGAACCGAACGTGGCAGGACCGGCACGCCGCCGACTCGACGCCGAGCTGGTACGGCGCAAGCTGGCGCGGTCGCGCGAGCACGCCAGCCAGCTGATCGCCGCGGGTCGGGTGACCGTCGGCAAGACCGTCGCCACCAAGCCCGCCACCCAGGTCGAGACCGCCGCGGCCATCGTCGTCGCGCAGGACGACACCGACCCCGACTACGTGTCGCGCGGCGGCCACAAGCTGGCCGGCGCGTTCGCCGCGTTCGTGCCGCAGGGGCTGCGGGTCGAGGGCCGGCGCGCGCTCGACGCGGGCGCGTCGACCGGCGGCTTCACCGATGTGCTGCTGCGCGCCGGCGCCGCCCACGTCGTGGCCGTCGACGTCGGCTACGGGCAGCTGGCCTGGTCGCTGCAGAGCGACGAGCGGGTCACCGTCAAGGACCGCACCAACGTGCGCGAGATGACCCTCGACGACATCGACGGCATCCCCGTCGACCTCGTCGTCGGCGACCTCTCCTTCATCCCGCTCGGGCTCGTGCTGCCCGCTCTGGTCGCCTGCACCGCGCCCGACGCGGACCTGGTCCTCATGGTCAAGCCGCAGTTCGAGGTCGGCAAGGAGCGGCTCGGTTCGGGTGGTGTGGTGCGCAGCGCCGAACTGCGCGCCGACGCCGTCAAGAACGTGGCCCGGCGGGCCGGCGAGCTCGGCCTCGGTGTCGTCGGCGTCACCGCGAGCCCGCTGCCCGGCCCGTCCGGCAACGTCGAGTACTTTCTGTGGCTGCGGGCCGGGGCGCCCGCCCTCGATCCGGCGGAAGTCGACCGCGCTGTGGCGGAAGGACCTCGTTGAGCACACCTTCGAGCACGTCAACCGAAAACACCGAGAGCAAGCGGACTGACGAGAACGGGAACGGCAGCGGGAGCGGGAGCGGGAACCGCACCGTCTTCCTGCTCGCGCACACCGGCCGGCCGGCCGCCGTGCGCAGTGCCGAACTCGTCGTCCTCGGCCTGCTGCGCAGCGGCCTGGGCGTCCGCGTCCTGGCGGCGGAGGCGGCCGACCTGCCGCTGCCGCCGTCCGTCGAGCAGGTCCCGGAAGGCTGCCCCGACGCGCTCGACGGCTGCGAACTCCTCGTCGTCCTCGGCGGCGACGGCACGCTGCTGCGCGGCGCCGAGTTCTCCCGCGCCTCCGGCGTGCCGATGCTCGGCGTCAACCTGGGCCGGGTCGGCTTCCTCGCCGAGGCCGAGCGCGACGACCTGGACAAGGTCGTCGACCGGGTCGTCACGCGGGCGTACGAGGTCGAGGAGCGGATGACGCTCGACGTCGCCGTGTACGAGAACGGCGACGTGCTGCACCGCGACTGGGCGCTCAACGAGGCGGCCGTGCAGAAGGTGTCCCCGGAACGGATGCTGGAGGTCGTCCTCGCCATCGACGGCCGTCCGGTGACCGGCTTCGGCTGCGACGGCGTCATCTGCGCGACCCCGACCGGCTCGACCGCGTACGCCTTCTCCGCGGGCGGCCCGGTCATCTGGCCCGAGGTCGAGGCGCTCCTCATGGTCCCGATCGGCGCACACGCGCTGTTCGCCAAGCCGCTCGTCACCACCCCGGACTCGGTCCTCGCCGTCGAGGTCGAACCGCACACCCCGCACGGCGTCCTGTGGTGCGACGGCCGCCGCACGGTCGAACTCCCGGCCGGCGCCCGCGTCGAGATCCGCCGCGGCGCGATCCCGGTCCGCCTGGCCCGCCTCCACCACGCGTCCTTCACGGACCGGCTGGTGGCGAAGTTCGCACTGCCGGTGTCGGGGTGGCGGGGGGCGCCGCACTAGGGGGCCTTGTGGCTGGGGCGGCGCCTCAGGCCGCCGGGCGGGCCGCCGGACGGGACGCGTCTGCGTCGGGGCGGCGCCGGGTTCCGGCGGGACCGTGCGCCGGCGCCGGCCAGGGCGCGCCTGCTTCGGCGGCGCGGCCTGCGGGGCCGACCGACCGCAGGCCGCCGTTCCCGGCCCTGGGCCTCAGCCCCGTCCCGCCGCCAGCCCCGGTCCCGCCGCCCGTCCCGGTCCCGGGACCGGTCCCTGTCCTGGCCCCGTCCCGCCCTGGGAGCCCTCCCGGGCCCGGCTCCGGAAGGAGCCCCTGGCCCCGTTCGCCCACTCCGGCGGGTGACATCGGTCTCGTCCGACCTGCGGGTTCGTCTCCGGGTGGCAGGGGCCGTCGCACATCGGTGCGCCGACCTCGTAAGGTCTCTCTCGTGTTGGAGGAGATGCGGATACGGTCGCTGGGTGTCATCGACGACGCCGTCGTCGAGCTGTCGCCCGGGTTCACCGCGGTGACCGGCGAGACCGGTGCGGGCAAGACCATGGTCGTGACCAGCCTCGGGCTGCTGCTCGGGGGGCGCGCCGATCCGGCGCTCGTGCGGATCGGAGCGGGGTCGGCCGTCGTCGAGGGGCGCATCACGCTGCCGCCGGGCGCGCCGGTCGTGGCGCGGGCCGAGGAGGCGGGGGCGGAGCTCGACGAGGGCGCGCTGCTCGTCACCCGTACCGTGTCCGCCGAAGGACGCTCCCGTGCGCACCTGGGCGGTCGTTCCGTGCCCGTGGGCGTGCTCGCGGAGCTCGCCGACGAGCTGGTGGCCGTGCACGGCCAGACGGACCAGCAGGGCCTGCTGAAGCCGGCCCGGCAGCGCGGGGCGCTCGACCGGTACGCGGGCGAGGCGGTGTCCGTGCCGCTGGCCGCGTACGGGGAGGCGTACAGGCGGCTGCGGGCCGTCAGCGCCGAGCTGGAGGAGATCACCACGCGGGCCCGGGAGCGGGCGCAGGAGGCGGATCTGCTGCGCTTCGGGCTCGGGGAGATCGAGGCGGTGGAGCCGCGGCCCGGTGAGGACGTGGAGCTGGCCGCCGAGGCGGAGCGGCTCGGGCACGCCGAGGCGCTGGCGTCCGCCGCCGCGCTCGCGCACGCGGCGCTCGCCGGACAGCCCGAGGACCCGGAGGCCGTGGACGCGACCACGCTCGTCGCGGGCGCGGGCCGCGCCCTGGAGGCCGTACGGGCCCACGATCCCGCGCTGGCCGCGCTGGCCGAGCGGATGGGGGAGATCTCCATCCTGCTGTCGGACGTGGCCGGGGAACTCGCCGGGTACGCCGACGACCTGGACGCCGACCCGATCCGGCTCGCCGCCGTCGAGGAGCGGCGCGCCGCGCTCACCCAGCTCACCCGCAAGTACGGCGAGGACATCACGGCCGTGCTCGCGTGGGCCGAGCAGAGCGCGACCCGGCTCACCGAGCTGGACGGCGACGACGAGCGCATCGAGGAGCTGACCACCGAGCGCGACCGGCTGCGCGACGAACTGTCGGCGCTGGCCCAGCGGCTCACCGACGCGCGTACGGAGGCGGCCGACCGGTTCGCCGAGGCCGTCACCGCCGAACTGGCCTCGCTCGCCATGCCGCACGCGCGGGTGTCGTTCGCGATCCGGCAGACCGAGGACCCGGACGGCGTCGAGGTGGGCGGCCGCCGGGTCGCGTACACCCCGTCCGGCGCCGACGAGGTCGAGCTGCTGCTCGCCCCGCACCCGGGCGCGCCGCCGCGGCCGATCGCCAAGGGCGCGTCGGGCGGTGAGCTGTCCCGGGTCATGCTGGCCGTCGAGGTCGTCTTCGCCGGTACGGACCCGGTGCCGACGTATCTCTTCGACGAGGTCGACGCGGGCGTCGGCGGCAAGGCGGCGGTCGAGATCGGCCGCCGGCTCGCCAAGCTCGCCAGGACCGCGCAGGTCGTCGTCGTCACCCACCTGCCGCAGGTGGCGGCCTTCGCCGACCGCCAGCTGCTGGTCGAGAAGACCAACGACGGCTCCGTCACGCGCTCGGGCGTCACCGCCCTGGAGGGCGAGGAGCGGGTCCGCGAACTGTCCCGGATGCTCGCCGGCCAGGAGGACTCCGAGACGGCGCGGGCGCACGCCGAGGAACTGCTGGCGGCGGCACGCGCCGACCGCTGATCGGCCGCTGCCCGGGCTCGCGCGGGCTCGCGCGGGCGCGCGTGTGCCTGATCGGCTGCTGTGCGGGCTCGCGTGAGTTCGTCCGGCCGCTGCCCGGCTCGGCCTGGCTCAGGGGGGATGCGCGCCACCACCCCCTCCTCGACAGCGTGGCAGCCGCCACTGACAGGTCATTAGGCTGACCGGCATGATCAGGACACGCGGCAGGGCCGCCTCCCTCACCGTCGCCGCCGGCGTGGCCCGTGTCGCGTACGAGAGGCTGCGGCGGCGGCGTGATCCGCGGTGGGAGCGGACCAACCACGCCGGGCGGGCCGTCGGTCTGTACGCGGGGCCCGCGACCGCGCTCGCGGCCGTGGCCGGGACGGCCGTCGCCGGGAGTCCGGTGGGGGCGCTCGCGGTGCTCGCCGCGGGGGCGTGCGGGGCGTACGACGATGCGTACGGCGACCACCGGCGCGGGTTCCGGGCGCATCTGGCGGCGCTGCGGGACGGCGAGGTGACCAGCGGGGCCGTCAAGCTGTTCGGGATCGGCGCCGCCGGGCTCGTGGCCGGGGCGCTGCTCAAGGAGCGGGCGGTGGACAGGGTGCTCGCCGGCGTCGTCGTCGCCGGGACCGCGCACCTCGTCAACCTGGTGGACGTGCGCCCGGGGCGGGCCGGGCTCGTCGTGCTCGGGCTCGCGGCGCCCGGGCTGGTGCGCACGCCGGTCGCCGCCGCCCCGATGGGCGCCGTCGCGGCCGTGCTCGCCGACGACCTGGCCGAGCGGACCATGCTCGGCGACACCGGCGCCCATGCCCTCGGGGCGGCCGTCGGCACGGCCGTCGCCGCGTCCAACGGGCGGGCCGGGCTCGCCGTCCACGCGGCCGGACTGCTCGCGGCCGCCGCGTACGGGGAGTTCCGGCGATCTTCACTCGTGTGAGTGATCCCCGTCGGTAAGTTGGGGTCGCCGACACGGCAACGACGTCACTTCGGTGCCGGAACGTGCGTACGGACTGGCATCCTTGGGCGCGTGACACAGCTCCGTACGGTCCAAGTGCTGGGCGGCGGCAGCGCGGGAAGCAGCGCCCACGTCAGATCACTTGCCTCGGGGCTGGTGGCGAGGGGCGTGCGGGTGACCGTGTGCGCCCCGCCCGAACTCGACCATGTCTACGACTTCGAGGGCGCCGGCGCGCGCTTCGTGCCCGTGGCGAGCGTCGGCGCGCTGCGCAACGCCTGCATCGGCGCCGACGTCGTCCACGCGCACAACCTCGACGCCTCCGTCCGGGCCTCGCTCGCGCTGTCCGGCGGCCCCGGGCCGCGCACCCCGCTCGTCACCACCTGGCACACCCGCAGCCAGCTCGCCGGGGCCCGCGCCCGGCTCGTACGGCTCCTGGAGCGAAGGGCCGCGCGGGCGGCGGCCGTCGTCCTCGGCACCTCCTCCGAACTCGTCGACCGCGCCCGCCGGCGAGGCGCCCGCGACGCCCGTCTCGCCCCCGTCACCGTCCCCGCCTGCCGCGCGCCCGTCTGCCTCCACGACGGCAAGGCCCGCGCCGAACTCGGCGCCGTCGACCGGCCGTTGCTGATGGCCGTCGGCGCGCTGGAGCCGGGGCGGGGGTACGGGATGCTGCTCGACGCGGCGCGGGTGTGGCGGGACCTGGACCCGCAGCCGCTGCTCGTCATCGCGGGCGAGGGGCCCGAACGGGCCGCGCTCCAGCGGCGGATCGAGACGGAGGCGCTGGGCGTCCGGCTCATCGGGCGCCGCGACGACGTCGCGGAGCTGCTCGCCGCCGCGGACGTCGCGGTGCTTCCGTCGCGGTGGGAGGCCCGCTCCCTGCTGGCCCAGGAGGCGCTGCGGCTCGGCGTGCCGCTCGTCGCGACGGCGGTGGGCGGGGTCCCCGAGCTGGTGGGGGACGCGGCGGAGCTGGTGCCGTACGGGGACGCCGACGCCATGGCAGGGGCGGTGCGGGCACTCCTGGAGGACACCGACCGGCGGATGGACCTGGCGGCGGCGGGACGGGTACAGGCGAGGACGTGGCCGACGGAGGACGAGACGGTGGCGCACGTGCTGAGCGTGTACGACGAGCTGACGGGGCGGTGACGGGGCGGTCACGGGGCTCACAGGCTGACGGGGCGCTGCCGCGGCGCCTTCGCCTGCGCCTCGGCCCCTTGGGCCTGCGGCGCCCACGGGCGCGGTGCCCGGCCTGGACGGGCGACCGCGCGACGGTAGGCGGTTTGTGCCCACCCTCCCCCAGACTCCCCCTGCGGAACGATTGCCCACAAACCTCCGCCGGACCCCCTACCCCGTGTGCCGCCTCGCCCTCAGTGCCAGGCTCAGCGCCAGCACCGTCTGGGGGTCGTCCAGGTCCGTGCCGAGCAGCTCCGAGATCCTCGCCAGGCGGTTGTAGAGCGTCTGGCGGTTGAGGTGGAGTTCGCGGGCGGTCTCGGCCTTGCGGCCCGCGTGGGCCAGGTACGTCTCCAGGGTCGGCAGGAGGGGCGGCCGGGACGTGCGGTCGTGGTCGCGCAGGGGGCCGATGGCGCGGTCGACGAAGGCGGCCAGGTCGGGGTGGTCGCGGAGGCGCCACAGGAGCAGGTCCGTGTCGAGGCGGCGGGCGTCGTACCAGGGCAGCTCGCTCAGACCCTGGGCCGCCGTCGCGGTCTCGGCAGCGTGGCGGAGGCCCGCCGAGGCCGCCGCCCAGCCGCCGGCGACGCCGACCACGACGACCGGGGGGTGGACGCCGGCGCGTTCGAGGCCGGCCCGCTCCACGCCGGCGCGCAGCGCGGCGGCGACGCGGTCGGCGACCGCCGTGCGCTCCGACTCCGAGCGCAGGCCGAGGAGCAGCGGCACCCGGCCCTCCACCGGGCGGACGCCGAGCAGCACCGGGACGCCGACCGCCGAGAGCTCCTCGAGGACCGCCCGCGCGAGCAGCGCCCAGTTGCCCGACGGGGAGAGCTCGGAGGCGAGCCGCATCACGACGGGGAGCAGCGGGCCGTCGCCCGGTTTGAAGCCAAGCACCCGGGCCTGCGCGGGCGCGTCCTCCGCCGCGATCCGGCCCTCGGCGAGGTCGGTGAGGAAGTCGCCCCGGCCGCGCGCGGCCAGCTCCTCCTCCTGGCGGGCCTGCATCAGGACGACGGCCAGCAGCCCGGCCGCGCGCTCCGCCGCCATCCTGTGCACGGGGGAGAGCGGACCCGAGACCGACAGCAGGACCAGGCGCGCCCGCACCGACGAGCTGCCCGGCCCGCCGCCCGGCACGTCCACGAGCACCGCCCCCGTCGGCGGCCCCGACTCCCGGGCCGCCCGCTGCCCGCGCAGCCCGTCCCACACCTGGAGCGGGTCGGCGGGCTCGGACTCGGTGCCCGCCGCGTACAGGAGCTGGCCGTCCGCGGTCTCCAGGAACACCGGGTTGAGCGAGAAGTCCGCCAGGATCCGCAGCACCTGCGGCACCCCGCCGCCGCCGAGCAGCGCCTCGGTGCACTGGCGGTGGACCTCCTCGGCCTGCCGGAGCAGGGCGTAGTGGCCGTTGACGATCTCGGTGTGGATCTCCTCGGTCACGGCGACGAAGGGGACCTCGCGGTGGAGCTGGACGAGCGGCAGGCCCGCCGTCCGTGCCGTTTCGACGATCGTCGCGGGCAGGCGCGCGAACCGCGGGCCGAGCTCCACCACCAGTGCGGCGATGCCGCGCTCCGCGAGCCGCCGCACGAAGGCGCGCTGCTCCGCCGGGCGGGTGCCGAGCCCCATGCCGGTCGTGAGCAGCAGCTCGCCGCCCTTGAGCAGCGAGGCGATGTTCGGCACCTCGCCGGCGTGCACCCAGCGCACGGTGCGGTGCAGCCGGTCGGCGCCCGCGACGACCTCGGGGAGTCCGCTGCGCAGCCCCGGGAGTTCCAGCGCCCGCTGCACGGTGATCCCGCCCTGACGTTCCATGGACATGGGCGGACGCTACCCGCCGGAGCCGTCACCGCGACATCACCACGACGTTAACGGGCCGGACAGTTCGTACACGCAGGCGACAACTCGTCGCCCCCTGGCGGGAATTGTGCGACCGGATGTCGATTGTGGCCTACGTCACCCAAGAGGATGCTCTCGCGCCATGGCAGAGAACCCCACCCCAGCGCCGGCCCCGCCCGGGTCCACCCCGGCCGGCTCGCAGGCCCCTCAGGTCCAGCGGCTCAAGGCGAACTCGGTCGGCCTCGTCGGCGTCGTCTTCATGGCGGTCGCCACCGCCGCGCCGATCACCGCGATGACCGGCAACCTTCCCATCGCCGTCGGCTTCGGCAACGGCACCGGCGCCCCCGCCGGCTATCTCTTCGCGACCGTCGTGCTGACCGTCTTCTCGGTCGGCTATGTCGCGATGGCCAAGCGGATCACCGCCGCCGGCGCCTTCTACGGCTACATCTCGCACGGCCTCGGCCGGATCGCGGGCATGGCCTCCGGCATGCTCGCCGTCCTCGCGTACATCGTCTTCGAGGGCTCGATCGTCGGTGTCTTCGCCTACTTCGCCAAGACGACGGTGGCCGCCCAGCTCGGCGTGGACCTGCCGTGGATCGGCTACGCGGCCGTGATGCTCGCGGTCACCGCCGTCCTGTCGTACTTCGACATCAACCTCACCGCGAAGGCACTCGGCGTGATGCTGGTCGCCGAGATCGCGGTCCTCTTCGCCGTCGCCACCGCCGTCCTGATCGCCGGCGGCGGCCCCGACGGCATCCCCGCCTCGCCGATCAACCCGAAGAACGCCTTCACCGGCGCCTCCGCCGGGCTCGGCCTCTTCTTCGCCTTCTGGTCGTGGGTCGGTTTCGAGTCGACCGCGATGTACGGGGAGGAGTCGCGCGACCCCAAGCGGGTCATCCCGCGCGCCACGCTCATCTCCGTCGTCGGCGTCGGGCTCTTCTACATCTACGTGTCGTGGATGACGATCGCCGGCAACGGCCTGGCCGGCTCGGTCAAGCTGGCCGCGTCCGCCGCGCCGCTCGACCTGTTCTTCGCGCCCACGAAGTCCTTCATCGGCGGCTGGGCCGTCGACGCCTTCCAGTGGCTGCTGCTCACCGGCTCCTTCGCCTGCGGCATGGCCTTCCACCAGTGCGCGGCCCGCTACCTCTACGCCATCGGCCGCGAGGGCTTCCTGCACCCGGCGCTCGGCCGCACCCACGCGCGGCACGGCTCGCCGTACATCGCCTCCTTCGTGCAGAGCGTGATCGCCGTGATCCTCGTCGGCGCCTTCTGGCTGACCGGCCAGGACCCGTACATCCACCTCTACACGCTGCTGGCGATCCTCGGCACGATGGCGATCCTCATCGTGCAGACGCTCTGCTCCTTCGCCGTCATCGGCTACTTCCGCAAGAACCACCCCGAGGACCGGCACTGGTTCAAGACCTTCACCGCGCCGCTCCTCGGCGGCATCGGCATGATCGCCGTCGTCGTCCTCCTGGTCATGAACATGGAGACCGCGGCGGGGCTCGCCGCCGACTCCCTGTTCTTCAAGGCCATCCCGTGGACCGTCGGCGCCGTCTTCGTCGGCGGCCTCGGCCTCGGCTGGTACCTCAAGCTCCGGCGCCCCGAACGCTACGAGATCATCGGCCGGATCGTCCTGGAGGACGCCGCCGAGCGCACCGACGACAGCAGCACGCCAAGCCCCGCACCGGCCGCACACAGCTGACACCTCACCCTCCAGGAGCGCCCCATGGCACGCACCAACCCGATGCACCTCCTGAAGCGCCTCGCCGCCGAGCACGCCGACGCCCGACGGCTCCACCTCCCCGTCGACGAACTGCGGGAGATGCGGAACGACGCCCTCGGGCGCCGCACCCTCCTCAAGTACGCCGCCGCCGCGGGCATCGCCGTCTCCGCGGGCACCGCCGTCGCCGCCCCGGCCACCGCCCGCGCCGCCACCCCGGCCCGGGTCGCCGTCGTCGGCGCCGGCATCGCCGGCCTCACCGCGGCCCTCACCCTCCAGGACGCCGGCCTCAGCCCCGTGCTCTACGAGGCCAACCCCGGCCGGGTCGGCGGCCGGATGTTCAGCCAGCGCGAGCACTGGGCGTACGGGCAGACCTCCGAGATCGGCGGCGAGCTCATCGACACCAGCCACAAGAAGATGCTGGAGCTCTGCCGCCGCTTCGGCCTGGCCACCGAGGACTTCCTCGGCGGCGGGCCCAACGGGGCCGAGGAGGTCCTCTGGTTCAACGGCGGCTACTACCCGCGCGCCCAGGCCGACGAGGACTTCAACGCCGTCTACCAGCAGCTCCACCGCGACCTGCTCGACGCGGGCGAGGTGAAGTGGAACCAGACCACGCCCACCGGCACCGCCCTCGACAACATGACGCTGTACGACTGGATCGAGAGCCGCGTGCCCGGCGGGCACTCCTCACCGCTCGGCCGCTTCTTCGACGTCGCCTACAACGTCGAGTACGGCGCCGACACCGTCGACCAGTCCTCGCTCGCCCTCGTCCTGCTGATGGGCTACCAGACCAATCCCGGCAACTTCAACATCTGGGGCCTGTCGAACGAGCGTTACCACATCGTCGGCGGCAACGACCGCCTCCCGAACGCCATCGCCGGGGCGCTGAAGCCCGGCACCCTGCGCATGGGCTGGTCGCTCGACGCCGTACGGGCCAACTCCGACGGCACCCAGACGCTCACCTTCACCGAGGCGGGCGCCACCCGGACCGTCACCGCCGACCACACCATCCTGTGCGTGCCGCTGCCGATCCTCCAGCGGCTCGACCTCTCCCGCGCCGGCTTCGACCCGCTGATGACGAACCTGCTGCGCGACGCCCGCATGGGCTACTGCACCAAGCTCAACATGCAGTTCGCCACCCGCCCCTGGCGCGGCACCGGGCCCTGGCCCGGGGTCTCCGCCGGCGACTGTTTCACCGACAGCGAGGTGCAGCAGACCTGGGACACCACCAAGGTCCAGGGCGGCACCGGCGGCATCCTCCTGCAGTACGGCGGCGGCAGCCTCGCCAGATCACTCGCCCCGGCGGGGCCGTTCGCCTTCGAGTCCGACCCGTACGTACGGGACCTCGCCACCCGCTACCTGAAGGACATCGACGCCTTCTTCCCGGGCACGTCCCGGGCCTACACGGGCCGCGCCCAGCTGTCCGCGTGGCACCTCAACCCGTACTCGCTCGGCGCCTACTCGTACTGGCCGGTGGGCTACCTCCACCGGTACGCCGGCTACGAGGGCACCGCGCAGGGCAACGTCCACATCGGCGGCGAGCACTGCAGCTACGACTTCCAGGGCTTCATGGAAGGCGGCGCGACCGAGGGCGAGCGCGCGGCGAAGGAGGTGATCGCCGCGCTCAGGTAGCCCCGCCGGCTCAGGCCGCGGCCGGCGCGATGTTGTGGTTGAAGCGGAAGACGTTGTCGGGGTCGTACTCGGCCTTCACCGCGGCGAGCCGGCGGAAGTTGCCCTCCCCGAAGGAGGAGACGACCCGCTGCTCGCCCTCCGCACCGGTGAAGTTCAGATACGTCGCGCCGACCGACCACGGCTGCGCGTCGGCCCGCACGTCCTGCACCCACTGCCGGGCCCGCGCGTCGAGCGCCGGGTCCTCCCAGGTCGCGAACGGGTGCACCGCCCAGGGCGCGGTGCGCCACGGCTGCGGGTACTGGGACGGGCCGGCCGCCACTGCCCCGCCCATCAGGAACAGCACCTGCTGGGTGGCCGTGGGCATCGGGATGGCCTGGCCGCGCGCGCAGAAGACGTCCACGGCCACGTCCGGGAACTCCGTCAGGTACTCGGCCGACCAGTAGTTCCGCAGCCCCGGCGGGTCGTCCATCATGCTCTGCAGGTCCACGTACGGGATGTCCGTGACGATCTCGATCACCGGCTTCAGCCCGAACAGCGGCGCCGCCAGCTCGCGGAGCTCCTCGACCGGGCCGGCGTACGTGAACAGCGCCCCGCAGACCAGCTTGCCGACCAGGTCCTCGGGGACGAACGGCTCCGGCGGCGCGGGCAGCATGATGGCGCCGCCGCCCACCTCGTCCGGGGCGCCCAGGCCGATGTCCCGGAAGGTCCGCACCACCTCGGGCGCGTTGTCGGGCAGGAAGAACAGCATCGCCATGCTCATCCGCGGCAGCGGGTGCAGCCGCAGCGTCAGCGAGGTCGCCACGCCGAAGTTGCCGCCGCCGCCGTGCAGCGCCCAGAACAGCTCCGGGTTCTCCTCCGCGTCCGTGTGGACGTGCTTGCCCTCCGCCGTGATCAGCTCGGCGGCCAGCAGGTTGTCGCTCGCGAGGCCGAACTTCCGCTCCAGCCAGCCCGATCCGCCGCCGAGGACGAAGCCGCCCACCCCGGTCGTCGACACCCGCCCGCCCGTGGTCGCCACGTGGAACGGCTGGCAGGCGTGGTCCAGGTGGCCCATGGTGGCGCCGCCCTCGATCCGCACGGTCATGTTCTCCGGGTCGGCGACGACGGCGTGCATCCGGCGCAGGTCCACGACCAGGGCGCCGTCGATCACCGAGGACCCGGCGACGCTGTGACCGCCGCCGCGCACCGCGATCGGCAGCCCCTCCTGACGGGCGAAGAGGACCGCGTTGGAGACGTCCGCCGGGGTCGCGCACTGGGCGATCACCGCGGGACGCCGGTCGATCATGCCGTTGTGGATCGTCCGGGCCTCGTCGTACCCCGGATCACCGGGCAGGTACACCTCACCGGCCAGATCCTCGCGGAGCCCGGCCAGCGCGCTGTCCGGAAGGGTGGTCTGGGGAGCCATGACGTTGCCCCCCTTTCGCTGGGGGGACAGGACTCCTTCATCGTAGGTCCGGGTCCCGTCCCCCGCGTGTCGGACGGCTCAGCCCCCGTACGCGCCCGAGGCCGTCAGCCGCAGCGCCGTGTCGATCAGCGGCACGTGGCTGAACGCCTGCGGGAAGTTGCCCACCTGCCGCTGCAGCCGCGGGTCCCACTCCTCGGCGAGCAGCCCCAGGTCGTTGCGGAGCGCCAGCAGCCGCTCGAAGAGCTTGCGGGCCTCGTCGACCCGGCCGATCATCGCCAGGTCGTCGGCCAGCCAGAACGAGCAGGCCAGGAACGCGCCCTCGTCGCCCTCCAGACCGTCCACGCCCGCCTCCGCGCCCGCGGTCGGATAGCGCAGCACGAAGCCGTCCTCGGTGGACAGCTCCCGCTGGATCGCCTCGATCGTGCCGATGACCCGCTTGTCGTCCGGCGGCAGGAAGCCCATCTGCGGGATCAGCAGCAGCGAGGCGTCCAGCTCCTGGGAGCCGTAGGACTGGGTGAAGGTGTTGCGCTCCTTGTCGTAGCCCTTCTCGCAGACGTCCCGGTGGATCTCGTCGCGCAGCTCCTTCCAGCGCTCCAGCGGGCCGTCGGCGTCGCCGGACTCGATCAGCTTGATCGTGCGGTCCACCGCCACCCAGGCCATCACCTTGGAGTGCACGAAGTGCCGGCGCGGGCCGCGCACCTCCCAGATGCCCTCGTCGGGCTGGTTCCAGTGGGTCTCCAGGTAGTTGATCAGCTTGATCTGGAGCAGGGAGGCGTAGTCGTTGCGGGAGAGACCGGTCATGTGGGCCAGGTGCAGGGCCTCGGTGACCTCGCCGTACACGTCCAGCTGGAGCTGGCCCGCTGCCCCGTTGCCGACCCGGACCGGGCCGGAGTTCTCGTACCCCGGCAGCCAGTCCAGCTCCGCCTCGCCGAGCTCCCGCTCGCCGGCGATGCCGTACATGATCTGCAGGTTCTCCGGGTCGCCGGCCACCGCGCGCAGCAGCCAGTCCCGCCAGGCGCGGGCCTCCTCGCGGTAGCCGGTGCGCAGCATGGAGGAGAGGGTGATCGCCGCGTCGCGCAGCCAGGTGTAGCGGTAGTCCCAGTTCCGTACGCCGCCGATCTCCTCCGGCAGCGAGGTCGTGGGGGCGGCGACGATGCCGCCGGTCGGCGCGTAGGTGAGCGCCTTGAGGGTGATCAGGGAGCGGACCACGGCCTCCCGGTAGGGCCCGTGGTACGTGCAGTGCCCGACCCACTCGCGCCAGAAGTCCGCGGTCGCCTCCAGGGAGCCCTCGGGGTCCGGCAGCGGCGGCGGCTCCTTGTGCGAGGGCTGCCAGGAGAGCGTGAAGGTGACCTTGTCGCCGGGGGTGACGGTGAACTCGGAGTACGTGGTCAGGTTCCGGCCGTGGGTCTCGGCGTCCGTGTCCAGCCAGACGGAGTCCGGCCCGGCGACGGCCACCGTGCGCTCGCCGACCTTGTGCACCCAGGGCACCACCCGGCCGTAGCTGAACCGCATGCGCAGGCTGGAGCGCATCGGCACCCGGCCGCTGACGCCCTCGACGACCCGGATCAGCTGCGGGGCGCCGTCACGCGGGGGCATGAAGTCGGTGACCCGGACCGTGCCGCGCGGAGTGTCCCACTCGGACTCCAGGATCAGCGAGTCGCCCCGGTAGCGGCGCCGGTCGGCGAGCGGGACGGGGGTGTTCTCGGGGGTCGCGGGGCCGACTCTCCAGAAGCCGTGCTCCTCGGTGCCGAGCAGTCCCGCGAAGACGGCATGCGAATCGAAGCGGGGGAGGCAGAGCCAGTCGACACTGCCGTCCCGGCAGACCAGGGCAGCGGTCTGCATGTCTCCGATGAGTGCGTAATCCTCGATGCGCCCGGCCACGTGCTTTCACTCCAGACAGAACGGCCACGTCCGCCCCGCGGGGGCGGACGACTTACTGGTCAGCGGTCAATCAGCGGTCAAGGGATCGTTGACGAGCTCTTGGCACCGGTTGACTTGGCGGGGGTGGTGCCGTGCCGGTCCGGCTCGGCAGCGCGTGTCCGTGCAGGATACGACGCACGTCGGGAGAGGCGGAGCCGTGCACGTCACGGCGTTGCTCCGATCGGGTGAACAGGTCTTGACCCCGCCGGGATACGTCTGCCGGGGCGCGTACCGGCTCTTCCGCGCGCCCGGCGTGTCGCGGACCGTGTGCACCCGACTGCCCCGTGTGGCCGGAAGCGGTCTCCCGATGTCGCTGATACCCTGGTACCCCGTGGACCGGTGGGAAACGGCGACAGCCGAGGACCCCGCAACCGCAGCGACGGCACCCCCCGATTCTTCCGGAGGGGACGCCGGTACGCACCTCCAGAACGCGACCACGGGAGCCCCCTCTTGGCGATGCCGCCCAACACCACGACGACCAAGCACATCTTCGTCACCGGGGGTGTCGCCTCCTCCCTCGGCAAGGGCCTGACCGCCTCCAGCCTGGGTGCGCTTCTCAAGGCCCGGGGCCTGCGGGTCACGATGCAGAAGCTCGACCCGTACCTGAACGTCGACCCGGGCACGATGAACCCGTTCCAGCACGGCGAGGTGTTCGTCACCAACGACGGCGCCGAGACCGACCTGGACATCGGCCACTACGAGCGCTTCCTCGACGTCGACCTCGACGGCTCGGCCAACGTCACCACCGGCCAGGTCTACTCGCAGGTCATCGCCAAGGAGCGGCGCGGCGAGTACCTCGGTGACACCGTGCAGGTCATCCCGCACATCACCAACGAGATCAAGTCCCGGATCCGCCGCATGGCCACCGACGACGTCGACGTCGTCATCACCGAGGTCGGCGGCACCGTCGGCGACATCGAGTCGCTGCCGTTCCTGGAGACCGTCCGCCAGGTCCGCCACGAGGTCGGCCGCGACAACGTCTTCGTCGTGCACATCTCGCTGCTGCCCTACATCGGCCCGTCCGGCGAGCTGAAGACCAAGCCGACCCAGCACTCGGTCGCCGCCCTGCGCAACATCGGCATCCAGCCCGACGCCATCGTGCTGCGCGCCGACCGCGAGGTCCCGACCGCCATCAAGCGCAAGATCTCGCTGATGTGCGACGTCGACGAGGCCGCCGTCGTCGCCGCGATCGACGCCAAGTCGATCTACGACATCCCGAAGGTGCTGCACTCCGAGGGCCTGGACGCCTATGTCGTCCGCAAGCTCGACCTGCCCTTCCGCGACGTCGACTGGACCGTCTGGGAGGACCTCCTGGACCGGGTGCACAACCCGGAGCACGAGGTCACCGTCGCCCTCGTCGGCAAGTACATCGACCTGCCCGACGCCTACCTGTCGGTGACCGAGGCCATGCGGGCCGGCGGCTTCGCCAACAAGGCCCGGGTCAAGGTCAAGTGGGTCACCTCCGACGACTGCAAGACCCAGGCCGGCGCCGAGAAGCAGCTCAGCGACTGCGACGCCATCCTGATCCCCGGCGGCTTCGGCGACCGCGGTGTGTCCGGCAAGGTCGGCGCGATCCAGTACGCCCGCGAGAACAAGGTGCCGCTGCTCGGCATCTGCCTCGGCCTGCAGTGCATCGTGATCGAGGCCGCGCGCAACCTGGCCGACATCCCCGAGGCCAACTCCACCGAGTTCGACCCGGCCACCGCGCACCCCGTCGTCTCGACGATGGAGGAGCAGCTGGCGTACGTCGAGGGCGCGGGCGACCTGGGCGGAACGATGCGCCTGGGCCTCTACCCGGCGAAGCTCGCCGAGGGCTCGGTCGTCCGCGAGACCTACGCCGGCGAGCCGTACGTCGAGGAGCGCCACCGTCACCGCTACGAGGTGAACAACGCGTACCGCGCGGAGCTGGAGAAGAAGGCCGGCCTGGTCTTCTCCGGCACCTCCCCGGACAACAAGCTCGTCGAGTTCGTCGAGTACCCGAAGGACGTCCACCCCTACCTGGTCGCCACCCAGGCGCACCCGGAGCTCAAGTCCCGCCCGACCCGCCCGCACCCGCTCTTCGCGGGCCTGGTGAAGGCGGCCGTCGAGCGCAAGACGGGCACGTCGGCCGAGTAATCGCCGCGCGTTAACGTTGCCGGGGTACGGGTCCTTACCCGAGGGCGCGTACCCCGGCTTTCGTATGTGCTGACGTAGGCGCTGACCGACGTATGTGGGAGGACTCGACGATGCAGGTGCAGGACACCCCGGAGGAGTGGCGGGTCGTCGCCACCACCACCCCCTTCCAGGGCAACAAGACGAGTGTCCGCACGGACGACGTGGTCATGCCCGACGGCTCGGTCGCCCGCCGCGACTACCAGGTCCACCCCGGCTCGGTCGCGGTCGTCGCCCTCGACGAGCAGGACCGGGTGCTGCTGCTCAAGCAGTACCGGCACCCGGTGCGGCAGAAGCTGTGGGAGATCCCGGCCGGACTGCTCGACGTGCCCGGTGAGAACCCGCTGCACGCGGCGCAGCGCGAGCTGTACGAGGAGGCGCACGTCAAGGCCGAGGACTGGCGGGTGCTCACGGACGTCTACACCACCCCGGGCGGCTGCGACGAGGCCGTACGGATCTTCCTCGCCCGCGATCTGTCCGAGGCGGAGGGCGAGCGCTTCGAGGTCTCCGAGGAGGAGGCCGACATGGAACTCGCCCGGGTCCCGCTCGCGGACCTCGTGCGCGGGGCGCTCGCCGGCGAGCTGCACAACAACTGCCTGGTGGTCGGCGTGCTGTCGCTGATGGCGGCCCGGACCGGGGACGGCGTGGACGCGCTGCGCCCCGCGGACGCGCCGTGGCCGGCCCGCCCCTTCGAGGCGTAACACCCGTCGCGGCCCGGGGGAGCGCGGCGGTCCGACAATCCAGTGATCCGATCGGGCGATTTGTCCGCCGCGCTCCGCCGGGTCGGCGGGGCCGCCTGAACTACGCTCAAGAGCGCCCGCGCGGAGCCCCCGCGGGATGGTGGTGCGCAGGTGGACGGAGCGTGGCCCGTGACGGATCAGGCGGTTGGGGGTCCCCCCGGACGAAGTCTGGGGGAGGTCGACGCCGCGCGGTTCTACGGCCGCCAGCGGGAGCTGAAGGCGCTGCGCTCCGACATCGAACGCACCGGGCTCGACACCCTCACCGGCCGCAAGGCCCCGCGCGCCCGGGTGCTGCTCATCGCCGGCAAGCCCGGCTCCGGCCGCACCGCGCTCGCCGAGGAGCTCGTCGCCGCGCTCGCCGGTGATTACCCCGACGGCGTCTTCCGGGCGCGGCTCACCGAACCCGGCGGCGACCCCGTGCCCACCGCCCGCGCCGCCCAGGAACTGCTCGCCGCGCTCGGCGTCCCGCAGCCGCCCGGTGCCGCCGAGGAGGAGCTCGCAGCCCTGGTCCGCGCGGCCTTCGCCGGCCGCCGCGCGCTGCTCCTGCTCGACGACGCCGTCGACGCCGAACAGGTCGACCCGCTGCTCCCCGACAACCCCGACACCCTGGTCGTCGGCGTGGCCCGCGGCCCGCTCACCGGCATCCCCGACGTCCGCCCGTGCACCCTCGGCGGCCTCGACCCCAAGTCGGCCATCGAACTGCTCACCTCCTACACCGGCTCGGTCCGCGTCACCGTCGACCCGCAGGCCGCGGAGAGCCTCGCCGAGGAGTGCGGCGGAATGCCGGCCGCGCTGGTGCTGGCCGGCGGCTGGCTCGCCGCCCGCCCCCAGTCCTCCGTCGCCGACCTCACCAAGCGGCTGCGCGCCCGCACCGGCGACCCGGTCGGCCGCGCCTTCGCCCTGGTCCACGAGTCCCTGCCGCAGCCCGCCGCCCGGATACTGCGACACCTCAGCCTCGCCCCGCTCGGCCGGGTCGACGCCCACACCGCCTCCGCCCTGGCCGGCTGCTCCGTCTCCGCCGCCGCGACCACCCTCGCGGACTTCGCCGCGCTCGGACTCGTACGGGAGACGGCGGCGCGGACCGGACGGCACGACGGACAGTCCGACGGACAGTACGACGTGCCCGCCCACCTCGTCCCGCTGCTGCGCGCCGAGCTGGAGGAGCGCGACCGCCCGGCCGAGGTGCAGCTGGCCCGGGCCCGGATGCTGGAGCGGACCGTGCGGCTCCTCCAGTCCAGCCGCGCGGTCACCGAACCCGAGGGCTCCCCGGCCCGCCGCAAGCTCGCCGGGCTGCCGCGCGCCCTGCGCTTCCCGAACGCCGCCACCGCCGCCGCCTGGCTGGACAGCCGCCGCCCGGTCCTGCTGGCCGCGGCCCGGCTCGCGGTCGCGGACGGAGAGTTCGACACCCTGGCCCGCCGCCTGATCGCGGCCCTGGTCCGGGCGCTCACGGCGCACCGGGGCGCCGAGGCCGCCGCCCCCGACCTGTACGGACTGCACCGCCTCGTCCTGGACGTCGCCGAGCGGCGCGGACTGCACCGCGAGCGGGCCGCGGCCCTGCTCAACCTGGCCGACCTCGATGCCGGAACCGGTCGCACCCAGGACGCTCTGCTGCGATATCGGTCGGCTCTGGATGCGGGAAGGGAAGCAAATGACCCGTACGCGACCGGTCGCGCAATGGAATCCGTAGGTGGCAGCTACCAGGAGCTGGGGGACTGGCAGCGGGCCGGCGACTGGTACGGCCGCGCCCTCGCCCAGCGCCTCGCCCGCGACGAGCGCACCGACCAGGCCCGGCTCTACGGCCGGCTCGGCGCCGTGCACACCTACGCCGGGCGCTACGGGGAGGCCCTGCGCAACTGGCGTGCGGCCGCCGCGGGCTACCGCCGGCTCGGCGATCTCCCGGGCTACGCACGGGCGTTGAGCGAGGCGGCCCGGGTCCAGGAGTACGCCGGACGCCCCGAGGAATGCCTCCGGACCTGCGAGGAGGCCGTCGAGTGGGCGCGCCGCGCCGGGGACGTGCGGCTGCAGGCGGCGCTGCAGCTCAGGCTGGCCGACACCCTGGACCGGCTCGGCGACCCGGCGGCCGCCCGGCTGCACCGGTCCGCGGCCGACAGACTCCTTGGAAGCGAGGCTTCCGCCTACGAAATCCGCAGTGCTTCTCTCGAAGATTAGTACTTTGAAAGGCTAGACAGGGGGAACTCCTTCATTAGACTGGGTGTGCCGCGTTCGAACGTGGTGTGTCCCGGTGCGCCGTGGTGCATCCGGGTATGTATTCATCACCCCCGTTTCATCCCCCTGATTCAAGGACCGTGATCGACGATGAAGGTCGGCATCCCCCGCGAGGTCAAGAACAACGAGTTCCGCGTGGCCATCACCCCTGCCGGTGTCCACGAGCTCGTCCGCAACGGCCACCAGGTCTTCATCGAGCAGAACGCCGGTGTCGGTTCCTCCATCACGGACGAGGAGTACGTCGCTGCCGGCGCCGAGATCCTCGGCACCGCCGACGAGGTCTGGGCTACGGCCGACCTGCTGCTCAAGGTGAAGGAGCCCATCGCGGAGGAGTACCACCGCCTCCGCAAGGACCAGACCCTCTTCACCTACCTGCACCTCGCCGCCTCCAAGGAGTGCACGGACGCCCTCCTGGCCTCCGGCACCACCGCCATCGCCTACGAGACGGTCGAGACCGCCAACCGCGCGCTCCCGCTGCTCGCCCCGATGTCCGAGGTCGCGGGCCGCCTGGCCCCGCAGGTCGGCGCCTACCACCTGATGCGCTCGGCCGGCGGCCGCGGCGTGCTCCCCGGCGGCGTCCCCGGCACCCACGCCGGCGAGTGCGTCGTCATCGGCGGCGGCGTCTCCGGCTGGAACGCCGTGCAGATCGCCATCGGCCTGGGCTTCCACGTGACCCTGCTCGACCGCGACATCAACAAGCTCCGCGAGGCCGACAAGATCTTCGGCACGAAGGTCAAGACGATCGTCTCCAACGCCTTCGAGCTGGAGAAGGCCGTCATCGAGGCCGACCTCGTCGTCGGTGCGGTCCTCATCCCGGGCGCCAAGGCCCCGAAGCTGGTCACCAACGAGCTCGTCGCCAAGATGAAGCCCGGAAGTGTCCTTGTCGACATTGCCATCGACCAGGGCGGCTGCTTCGAGGACTCCCACGCGACCACCCACGCCGAGCCGACCTTCCAGGTCCACAACTCGATCTTCTACTGCGTGGCCAACATGCCGGGCGCCGTCCCGAACACCTCCACCTACGCCCTCACCAACGCCACGCTGCCCTACATCGTGTCGCTGGCGAACAACGGCTGGGTCGAGGCGCTGCGCCGTGACGAGGCCCTCGCCAAGGGTCTCAACACCCATGACGGCAAGGTCGTTTACAAGGAGGTCGCCGAGGCGCACGGCTACGAGCACCTCGAGCTGAGCAGCCTCCTGGGCTGACCTTTCGGACGGACGGTCAACTGACGCCGTCAACCACACACACCGGGCCGGACCTTGATGAGCAAGGTCCGGCCCGCTGTGTGTCGGGCCACGTTCCGACGCCTGGTCAACTCGCCTCGAACGTAACTCTTTAACCGTTTCGCGCACCCCTGAAACGTGCGGTTCCATGCCTGCGCACCCTTGACAGAGGGGTGTTCGGTTGCCGACACATCGGGCCGGGTCCGGCGGATTGTGTTGCTGCGGAGCGGTGACACGCCATAGAGTCGCCAACCGTCGGCATGGTGCCACGCTGACCTATCGATAAATGTTCCTGACCACTTCCAAGGAGGTAAGACGACTTGTGAATGAGTCGACATTTACTCCCGGGAGTGGCGAGCCAGGAGCCCCGATCGGCTCCGTCGCGGTGCGGACCTTCGCGACGCACCAGCCCATGACGCCAGCCCATACGATGAAGATGACGGACGGCCTACACGTGAACGCCACGGCCGGCAACGAGATGGGCCGAGAGTCCACCCACTTCGCCGCCTATGACGAGGTGCCCGAGGGGCACTTCTACGACCCCGACGCCGAGTACGAGCCCGACCCCGAGTACGCGGCCACGCTCGCACCCGACGCTGCCCGCCAGCGCCGCGAGCGGATCGGCCCGACCGGACGGCCCCTGCCGTACTTCCCGATCCCGGGCCCGCTGACCGACCACGGTCCCGCGAAGATCATCGCGATGTGCAACCAGAAGGGCGGCGTCGGCAAGACCACGTCGACCATCAACCTGGGCGCCGCGCTCGCGGAGTACGGACGGCGGGTGCTGCTCGTCGACTTCGACCCGCAGGGCGCCCTGTCGGTCGGCCTCGGCGTGAACCCGATGGAGCTCGACCTCACCGTCTACAACCTGCTCATGGAGCGGGGCATGTCGGCGGACGAGGTGCTCCTCAAGACCGCCGTGCCCAACATGGACCTGCTGCCGAGCAACATCGACCTGTCGGCGGCCGAGGTCCAGCTGGTCTCCGAGGTCGCGCGCGAGTCGACGCTGCAGCGCGCCCTGAAGCCGCTGATGAACGACTACGACTACATCGTGATCGACTGTCAGCCCTCGCTCGGCCTGCTGACCGTGAACGCCCTGACGGCCGCTCACAAGGTCATCGTGCCGCTGGAATGCGAGTTCTTCGCGCTGCGCGGTGTGGCCCTGCTGACCGAGACGATCGAGAAGGTCCAGGAGCGGCTCAACCCCGACCTGGAGCTCGACGGCATCCTCGCCACGATGTACGACTCGCGGACGGTGCACTCGCGCGAGGTGCTCGCGCGCGTCGTCGAGGCATTCGACGACCACGTGTACCACACGGTGATCGGCCGGACCGTGCGTTTCCCGGAGACCACGGTCGCGGGCGAGCCCATCACCACGTACGCCTCGAACAGCGTGGGCGCCGCCGCCTACCGTCAGCTCGCCAGGGAGGTGCTCGCCCGGTGTCACGCCGAGTGAGTCTGCCCGGCGCCGACGAACTGTTCCGTACGACCGGAGGGATGGCGCTGCAGTCCTCCTCGCCGCGCCGCACCGTGCCGCCACCGGCGGGCGAGAGCGACTCGGCGGCGGGAGCGGGTGCGGGGGCCGAGGGCTCCGGCTCCGGTTCCGGACCGGCCGAGCATGCTCCCGCCGACTCCGAGGCGGCGGAGCCGCGCGCCCGGGACTCGCGGGATTCGCGGGAATCCCGAGAGGCCGACGCGGCCGCGCCGGCCCAGGCCCGGCGCCGCGGCCGCACCGCCGCCAGCCGGCGCCCGAGCGGGCGCGAGCGCCACGACGAGAAGATCACGGTCTACGTCTCCGCCGAGGAGCTGATGGACCTGGAGCACGCCCGCCTGGTGCTCCGCGGCGAGCACGGCCTCGCCGTCGACCGCGGCCGCATCGTCCGCGAGGCGGTCGCCGTCGTGCTGGCCGACCTGGAGTCCCGCGGCGACGCGAGCATCCTCGTCCGCCGCCTCCGCGGCCGCTGACGCTACGCTGCGCGCAGCCGCACCCGCTCCGCTCCACCAGGACCCATCCGTGCCCCCACCCTCTGACGAAACGTCCCGCCCACCGCGCCGCAGGGCGCTGGGGCGCGGACCGGGGGCGGCGCGAGGGCCGTCGGCGAGGCCCGAGGACGCAGCGGCGGGGCCGGGGCCCGGCTGCGCGGTCGACGAGGCGGAGCCCCCCGCACCCGCGCACGACGCCACCCTCGGTGGCCCGGAACCACTCGAGCCTGCCGAGGTCGGGCCCAAGGTCGGGCCCGAGGTCGGGTGCGCCGCCACGATGCCCGCCGCCGCTTCGGACGCCCGCACCGACACTCCCCCCGGCACCGTCGGCGACGACGGTCGTTTCACCGTGCGCCTCGCCAACTTCGAGGGGCCCTTCGATCTGCTCCTCCAGCTGATCGCCAAGCACAAGATGGACGTCACCGAGGTCGCGCTGTCGAAGGTGACCGACGAGTTCATGGCGCACATCAGGGCCATGGGGCCCGATTGGGACCTGGACCAGACGACCGAGTTCCTGGTGGTGGCGGCGACGTTGCTCGACCTCAAGGCCGCGCGGCTGCTGCCCGCCGCCGAGGTGGAGGACGAGGCGGATCTGGCGCTGCTGGAGGCGCGGGACCTGTTGTTCGCGCGGCTGTTGCAGTACCGGGCGTACAAACAGGTCGCGGAGATCCTCGCCGAGCGCTGGGAGACGGAGGGGCGGCGTTATCCGCGGACGGTCGGCCTCGAGCCGCACCACGCCGAGCTGCTGCCCGAGGTCGTGATCTCCATCGGGGCCGAGGGCTTCGCGAAGCTCGCGGTCAAGGCGATGCAGCCCAAGGCCGAGCCGCAGGTGTACGTCGACCACATCCACGCCCCGCTGGTGAGCGTCCGCGAGCAGGCGGGCGTGGTCGTGGCGCTGCTGCGCGAGCACGGGACGCTCGGCTTCCGGGAGCTGGTGGCGGGCGTGGACGACACGCTCACGGTCGTGGCACGGTTCCTGGCGCTCCTGGAGCTCTACCGCGAGAAGGCCGTCGCCCTCGACCAGGAGACCGCCCTCGGGGACCTCACCGTCTCCTGGACCGGCGGCAACGGGACGGACGCGGCGAGCGCCGTCACCGACGAATTCGACCAGGAGGCAGCCTCGTGAGCGACCTCGACCTCAAGCCCGCGCTCGAAGCCGTCCTCATGGTCGTCGACGAGCCCGCCACCGAGGCCCACCTCGCCAAGGTCCTGGACCGCACCCCGCGCGAGGTCGGCGACGCCCTGCGCGAGCTCGCCGACGAGTACACCGCCCAGGGCCGCGGCTTCGAGCTGCGGCTCGTCGCCGGCGGCTGGCGGTTCTACACCCGGGCCGCCTACGCGCCCGCCGTCGAGGCCTTCGTCCTGGACGGGCAGCAGGCCCGGCTCACCCAGGCGGCCCTGGAGACCCTCGCGGTCGTCGCCTACCGCCAGCCGGTCAGCCGCTCCCGCGTCTCCGCGGTGCGCGGGGTGAACTGCGACGGGGTCATGCGCACCCTCCTCCAGCGCGGTCTGGTCGAGGAGGCGGGCGCGGAACCCGAAACAGGTGCGATCCTGTACAGGACGACGAACTACTTCCTGGAGCGGATGGGCCTGCGCGGCCTGGACGAGCTTCCGGAGCTCGCGCCCTTCCTCCCCGAGGCGGAGGCGGTCGAGCCGGACAGTCTGGAGGGCGTTCCGTCGTTCGATCCGGATGCAGACGATCCGGACGCAGCCGAAGACGACAAGACGACGGAAGTTTGATGCGAAGCAGCAGCGGCAGGAACAGCGGAAACAACGGCGGGAGCCGTGGTGCCAAGAGCGGCGGCCGCGGCAACTACAGGGGCGCGGGGAACAACCGCGACGAGCGCGGCGGCCAGGGCCGTCCCGGCGGTGGCCAGAGCCGTCAGGGCGGCGGCCAGGGCGGTCAGGGCGGCCAGGGCGGTCAGGGCGCCGGCCGCACGCGTCGCCCCCGCCCCGAGGAGCGCAGCTACGACGTCGAGGGCATGGCAGGCCGTCCCTCCGACGGCGGCCAGGGCGGCGGTCCGAAGCGCGGTCGCGGCGACGCGGCCCGCGGTGGCGCCAAGGGCGGCCCCAAGCAGTCCCCGAAGCGCGGCGGCGGCCGCACGGCTCCGGCGCGCTCGCGCGAGTACGACGCCCGCGCGGAGGAGCGCAACCGCGAGCGGTACGCGAACAAGCCCCAGATCAAGACCCCGAAGACCTTCCCGGGCGCCGAGCAGGAGGGCGAGCGCCTGCAGAAGGTCCTGGCCCGCGCCGGCTACGGCTCCCGCCGCGCCTGCGAGGAGCTGATCGAGCAGGCCCGCGTCGAGGTCAACGGCGAGATCGTCCTCGAGCAGGGCATGCGCGTCGCGGAGAAGGACGAGATCCGCGTCGACGGCCTGACCGTCGCGACGCAGTCGTACCAGTTCTTCGCGCTGAACAAGCCCGAGGGCGTCGTCTCCACCATGGAGGACCCCGACGGCCGCCAGTGCCTCGGCGACTACGTCACCAACCGCGAGACGCGGCTCTTCCACGTCGGCCGGCTCGACACCGAGACCGAGGGCATCATCCTGCTCACCAACCACGGCGAGCTGGCCCACCGTCTCACCCACCCCAAGTACGGCGTGAAGAAGACCTACCTGGCCGCCATCACCGGCCCGCTGCCCCGCGAGGTCGGCAAGCGGCTCAAGGACGGCATCCAGCTGGAGGACGGCTACGCGCGCGCCGACCACTTCCGGGTCGTCGAGCAGACCGGCAAGAACTACCTGGTCGAGGTCGTGCTCCACGAGGGCCGCAAGCACATCGTGCGCCGGATGCTCGCCGAGGCGGGCTTCCCGGTCGAGAAGCTGGTCCGTACGGCCTTCGGCCCGATCACCCTGGGCGACCAGAAGTCGGGCTGGCTGCGCCGGCTCAGCAACACCGAGGTCGGCATGCTGATGAAGGAGGTCGGCCTGTAGGCCGCACCCCCCTCCCGTAGAAGTACCAAGAGGCCCGTGACCGCCCGCCCGGCGGCCACGGGCCTCTTCGTGTCCTCCCGTCTTCCCGTCTTCTCGCCCCGGGTTTTCGTACTTGTGGTCGAGCCCTCCCGCTTTTATAGTCAGAGTGACTCTTAAAGCCTGAGGGGGTGGGGGCATGAGCAGGATCCGTTACGGGCACGGGCTCGTCGTCGGCGCGTTCAACCCGCCGCACGCGGGCCACCACCGGCTCGTCCGCACCGCCGCGCAGCACTGCGACCGCGTCACCGTCCTCGTCCACGGTTCCGCCGCCGACACCGCGCCGCTCGACGACCGCGTCGCCTGGATGCGGGAGCTGCACCCCGAGGCCCTGGTCATCGGTGCGGAGCAGGCGGAGGTCCGCGAGCCGGTCGACGCGGTGTTCACCCCGGAGCCCGACGCCGACGACGCCGTCCGCACCGACCCCGCCGCCCACTGGGCGCAGCTGGAGGCCCCGGTGCGGGCCGCGCTCACCCGGCGGGTCGTCGTCCTCGGCGCCGAGTCCACCGGCGCCACCACGCTGGTCGACGCCCTCACCGACCACTACCGGCGGCGCGGCGGCCCCTGGGCCCGTACCCGGCACGTACCGGACGTACTGGCGGAAGGCCCGCCGTACCACCGGCTGCGCTCCGAGGACTTCCCCGTCGCCGCGCAGCGCCAGGCCGACCGCGAGGACGAGGCGGCCCGGGACGGCTCGCCCGTGCTCTTCTGCGACGGCGACGCCTTCGCGCTCACCATCCGGCACGAGCGCCAGTTCGGCACCGCGAGCCCTGCCACCGGCGAGATAGCCGCCCGAGGCCGGCACCACCTGTGGCTGCTGACCGACCACCGGGGCACGCCGTCGCCGGTGCCCGGCGCCGAGGGCCTTCGGGTGTGGATGACAGCCCGCCTCCTCACCCAGCTCGCCCGCACCGGCCGCCGGACCGTCGTCCTCACCGGCCCGCCCGAGGAGCGCCTCGCGACGGCCGTGGCCGCCGTGGACGCGCTGCTCGCGGAGGGCTGGCACTTCACCGCCCCGCACGATCTGTGAGCCCCGTGAGCGCCGAGAGCCCTGTGAGCACCGAGACCGCCGTGACCTACGACAAGCACGCCTTCGAACCGTTCGCCGTCACCGCCGACCTCGCCGTCTTCACCGTCCGCGACGGCCGCCTGCACGTCCTGCTCGTCGAACGCGGCCAGGAGCCCTACGCGGGCGCCTGGGCCCTGCCCGGCGGATTCGTGCTGCCCGAGGAGTCCGCCGAGCGGGCCGCGCGCCGCGAACTCGCCGAGGAGACCGGCCTGTCCGGCACCACCGCCGCCCGGCTCCACCTCGAACAGCTCCGCACCTACAGCGAGCCGGACCGCGACCCCCGGATGCGGGTGGTCTCCGTCGCGTTCACCGCACTCGTCCCCGACCTCCCCGAGCCGCGCGGCGGCGGGGACGCGGCACAGGCGCGCTGGCTCCCGTACGAGGACGCCGGCGACCTCGCCTTCGACCACGAGCGGATCCTCGCCGACGCCCGCGAACGGGTCGGCGCCAAGCTCGAGTACACGTGTCTCGCCACCGCCTTCTGCCCGCCCGAGTTCACCCTCGGCGAGCTGCGGCAGGTGTACGAGACGGTCTGGGGCGTCGCACTCGACCGCCCCAACTTCCGGCGCAAGGTCCTCGCCACCCCCGGCTTCGTCCGGCCGGTCGAGGCACCGCCGCGCCGCACCGGCGGACGGGGGAAACCGGCCGCTCTCTACCGGGCGGGGGAGGCCACGGCACTCCACCCGCCGCTGCTGCGACCGGAAGGACGGACGGAATGACAGGCGGATCGACAGGCGGAATGCCCATGACCCAGCGGACGAAGCAGGCGGCGACGGGAGCGCTGTTCGGACTGGCGCTCGGTGACGCGCTCGGCTTCCCGACGGAGTTCAACGACGTGCCGCAGATCCTCGCGAAATGCGGCCCGTGGCGGTCGATGGAGCTGCCGGTGCGCGGAGGCACCGCGTACGTCACCGACGACACCCAGATGACCCTCGCCTTCGCCCGGGGCATCCGCACCGCCATGGACCGGGGCGTGCTGGCCCCGCTGCGGCTGCTTCGCCCGCTCAGGGAGGAGTACGTCGACTGGTACCACTCACCTGAGAACAACCGGGCTCCCGGCCGCACGTGCATGGTCGCCTGCCGGCTCCTGGACACCGACCGGGCCTGGCAGGACGCCAGCCAGATCCACTCCAAGGGCTGCGGCGCCAACATGCGGGTCGCGCCCATCGGCCTCGTGCCCGGCCTGAGCGACGAGCAGCGCGCCGGCGCCGCCCAGCTCCAGTCGGCCCTCACGCACGGCCACCCCACCGCGCTCGCCGCCTCCGACCTGACGGCCCGCGCCGTGTACCTGCTCGCCCAGGGCGTGGAGCCGGCCGGGCTCGTCGGCCGGCTCCGCTCGTACGCGTACGAGAACCGCGACCGCTACCACGAGCACTGGCTCGGCGACCTGTGGACCCGCTCCCAGGACCCCGACGCGCTCCACTTCGTCCGGCGCGGCTGGGACGAGTGCCTGGCCGTGCTGGAGCGCCTGGACGCCGTCCAGCGCACCGCCGACCCCGAGCTCGACCCCTGCGAGTACACCGGCGACGGCTGGATCGCCGAGGAGGCCCTCGCCACCGCCCTGCTCTGCTTCCTCCTCTTCCCCGACGAGCCCCTCACCGCCCTCCGCCGCGCCGCCTGCACCCGCGGCGACTCCGACTCGATCGCCGCGCTCACCGGCGCCTTCGCGGGCGCCCACCTGGGCGCGGACGCGTGGCCGGCGCGGTGGACGGACCGCGTCGAGTACCACGGCGAACTGCTCACCTTCGGCGCGTTGTGGGACGCGTGAACGATGACACTCACCTCTTACGTCCCCGATGACGTCCCGGACGTCGACCTGTCCGCCGTCGTCGCCGAACAGCCCGACCCCCTGCTCTTCGCCACCGTCTCGGGGGCCCACCTCTACGGCTTCCCGTCCCAGGACTCCGACGTGGACCTGCGCGGGGTGCACCTGCTGCCCGTCGCCGCGCTGGTCGGCCTCGGCGAGCCGGAGGAGACCCGGACCCGGATGTGGGACCGGGACGGCGTCGAGATGGACCTCGTCACGCACGACCTGCGGAAGTTCGTCCGGCTCATGCTGCGGCGCAACGGCTACGTCCTCGAACAGCTCCTGTCGCCGCTGGTCGTCCACACCTCGCCCGCCCACGAGGAGCTGCGCGCCCTCGCGCCGGGCGTGATCACCTCGCACCACGCCCACCACTACCGCGGGTTCGCCGGCACGCAGTGGCGGCTCTTCGAGAGCAGTGGCGAGCTCAAGCCGCTGCTCTACACCTACCGGGCGCTGCTCACCGGCATCCACCTGATGCGTACGGGCGAGGTCCAGGCCCATCTGCCCACGCTCGCCGCCGAGGTGCCCGAGGCCCCCGCCCGGCTGCCCGGGCTGATCGCCGCCAAGGCGGCGGCCGAGCACGGAGCGGCGGGGCCGGACATCGCGGGCGTCGCGGACGTGCGGGCCGAGGTCGAGCGGCTGCACGCGGTGCTCGACGCGGCGCAGGCCGCGTCGGCGCTACGGGGCGAGGCCGACGGGCGGGAGGCGCTCGGGGAGTTCGTCGTGCGGCTCCGGCTCCAGGAGGCCGGGCTCCAGGACGCGCAGGGCTGAGGCGCGGCGGGCGCGGGTCAGGAAGTCCTCGATCCGGGCGTGGTCCGGGGTCTCGGGGAGGGGGCTGGCGGCGTGGGCCTGGTCGGCCTCGTCCTGGAGGCGGTTCATCCAGGACTCGACCTCCGGCCAGGACACCTCGCCCCGCCTGACCGCGAGCAGCCGCTCGCGGTCCTCTCCGACGTCGATGCGCAGCTCGCCGCTGCGCAGCAGGTCACGGCAGCTGGCGAGCAGCCGCAGCAGATGCATGGCGTGCTTCCAGCGCGGGGCGCCGTACTGGCGCACGTCCGCGTCCAGCTTCCGGCGCTGGCCTCCCGCGTACCGCACGAAGGTGCTGTGCGCCTGGCGGGACAGGAACGCGCCGCGCAGCGAGAGGAGTTCGCGGCCGAGTGCGTCGGCGTGCTCGACGACGGGGGAGTGCAGGCACTCCAGGACGTTGGGGTTGTTGCGCAGCGCCAGCTCGCAGAAGCGTTCCAGCTCCCAGCTGAACTGCTCGGCGGCCGGGCCCTCCACATGCGCCGGCGGCTTGTCGAAGCGCCAGAACAGCGGGGTCGGGGCGAGATACACGCCCCTGCGGTCGGTGTCGCTGTCCTCGGTGGCCAGACCGAACGCGCGCGACCCCATGACACACGAGTAGATCGTGTGGTCGCGCACCAGTTCCTCGGGAGTCATGCGCGCCAGGCTAGGGCAGCGGGAGTGGGCGCGGAAGATCAATTCCGCTCGGTGTGGGGCCGGCCGGCCCACGGGAGCGTTCGCTGCGGGAGACCGGCCGGCCCACGGTCGCCACGCCTACGTCCAGGGCGCCAGCTCCCTCGCCCGGCCGTCCGCGTCCCGCCGCACCTCCAGGACCGCCGTGACCGCGGCCCGCTCGATCGGCCCGTACACGTGCGGGAAGAGCATGTCCCGAGACCCCTCCCAGCGGACCTCCCCGGCCAGCCGGGTCTCGTCGATCACCAGGACGAGCAGCGGCCCCGGCACGTCCCGGTAGTGGCCGTCCGCGATGGCGAGGGCGGCGGGCTCGTCCGGCGAGCAGTGGACGAAGCCCTCTGCGGAGAGGGAGGGCGGGGCGTAGGGACGGTCCGGATCGGCGGACCATTCGTCCAGCGGTACGACGTGCAGCAACATACCGACAGTTCTACCGTCTCGAGTGGCGGGCGCCGCGCCGGTGCCTCCGGGCACCTGACTAGGCTGGCCGGAGCACCCCCGCAGGTGAGAAGGAGTACGAGGTGGCGGTACGAGCGGTCCGAGGCGCCGTCCAGTTGGAACGGGACGACGCCGGACACATGCACGAGCAGGTGCGGGAGCTGCTCACCGCCGTGCTCGAACGCAACGGGCTGACCGCCGACGACCTGATCAGCATCTGGTTCACGGCCACGCCCGACCTCCACAGCGACTTCCCGGCCGCGGCCGCCCGCGGCCTCGGGATCGTGGACGTCCCGCTGATCTGCGCCCAGGAACTCGACATCGAGGGTGCGATGCCGAGGGTCGTACGGCTCCTCGCGCACGTCGAGTCGGAACTGCCCAAGTCACGGATCGCGCACGTCTACCTCGGTGCCGCGGCCGCCCTGCGCAAGGACATCGCCCAGTGAGAACCGCGCTCGTCATCGGAACCGGCCTGATCGGCACCTCGGCGGCGCTCGCCCTCGCCGGGCGCGGCGTCACCGTCCACCTCCGGGACCACGACCCGGCCCGGGCCCGCACCGCCGCCGCGCTCGGCGCCGGCACGGACGAGGCGCCCGCGGGGCCGGTGGACCTCGTCCTCGTCGCCGTGCCGCCCGCGCACGTCGCCGGCACCCTCGCCGACGCGATCCGCGCCGGGCTCGGCCGCGGCTACCTCGACGTGGCCAGCGTCAAGGGCGGGCCCAAGCGGGAGCTGGAGGAGCTGGGCCTCGACCTCACCGCGTACATCGGCAGTCACCCGATGTCCGGCAAGGAGCGTTCCGGCCCGCTCGCCGCCACCGCCGACCTCTTCGAGGGGCGCCCGTGGGTGCTCACGCCCACCCGCGACACCGACACCGAGGTCCTCAACCTCGCGCTCGAACTGATCGCCCTGTGCCGGGCCGTCCCCGTCGTCATGGACGCCGACGCCCACGACCGGGCCGTCGCGCTCGTCTCGCACACCCCGCAGCTCGTCTCGTCGATGGTCGCCGCCCGCCTGGAGGAGGCCGACGAGTCGGCCGTACGCCTCTGCGGCCAGGGCATCCGCGACGTCACCCGCATCGCCGCCTCCGACCCGCGCATGTGGGTCGAGATCCTCTCCGCCAACCCCGGCCCCGTCGCCGACGTCCTCGCGGGCGTCGCCGCCGACCTCGACGAGACGGTACGGGCCCTGCGCGCGCTCGAGTCCGGCGACGAGGCCAAGCGCAGCGCCGGCGCCTCCGGCGTCGAGGACGTCCTGCGCCGCGGCAACGCCGGCCGCGCCCGCGTCCCCGGCAAGCACGGCGCCGCCCCCGCCACGTACGAGACCGTCGCCGTCCTCATCAGCGACCAGCCGGGCGAGCTCGCCCGCATCTTCGCCGACGCGGGCCGCGCGGGCGTCAACATCGAGGACGTCCGCATCGACCACGCCACGGGCCAGCAGGCGGGCCTCGTCCAGCTCATGGTGGAACCCTCGGCGGCGCCGGTCCTGAGCGAGTCGCTCCGCGAGCGCGGCTGGGCGTTGCGGACGGGCTGAGCCCCCGTCGTGGGCCGTGCCCCGCGCGGGCGGCGGCTTTCCCCGCGGGCGGGGGCGGCGGTCCGGGCGGGCAGGGGCCCGGAACGGGTCCCCGGGCACCGCTGGGCCGAACGGGTGCGGCGGACTCGGTAACCTTGTGGGGGTCCCCGCATGTCCGCCGGGGGCTGTCGCTCATCCAGGAAGGCGTTCCCCACCGTGGAAACCGTGATCGTCGCCATCGACGGCCCCTCCGGCACGGGCAAGTCGAGCACCTCGAAGGCGGTTGCCGCCAAGCTGGGGCTGAGCTATCTCGACACCGGTGCCCAGTACCGGGCCATCACCTGGTGGATGATCAGCAACGGCGTCGACGTGCACGACGCCGACGCCGTCGCCAACGCCGCCGCCAAGCCCGTCATCGTCTCCGGCACCGACCCGGCCCGGCCCACCATCACCGTCGACGGCGTCGACGCGTCCGGCCCGATCCGTACCGAGGAGGTCACCTCCAAGGTCAGCGCGGTCAGCGCCGTCCCGGAGGTGCGCAGCCTGATCACGGAGCTCCAGCGGTCCATCGCCAGGGGCGCCGAGCTCGGCATCGTCGTCGAGGGCCGGGACATCGGCACCACCGTCCTGCCGGACGCCGACCTGAAGATCTTCCTCACCGCCTCCCCGGAGGCCCGCGCCGCCCGCCGCTCCGGCGAGCTCAAGGGCGCCGACGTGCACGCCACCCAGCAGGCCCTGATCAAGCGGGACGCCGCCGACTCGTCCCGCAAGACCTCCCCGCTCGCCAAGGCCGACGACGCCGTCGAGGTCGACACCACCGAGCTCACCCTCGACCAGGTCATCGAGTGCGTCGTCACCCTGGTGGAGGAGAAGCGGACGGCCGCGAAGTGACCCAGCCCTCCGAGAAGGGCGCCGCCGTCGGCCGTCGCATCGGCATCGGCCTGATGTACGGCTTCTGGAAGCCGCGCGTCCTCGGCGCCTGGCGGGTGCCGGCCTCCGGCCCCGTCATCCTCGCCGTCAACCACGCGCACAACATCGACGGCCCCATGCTCATGGGCACCGCCCCGCGGCCCGTCCACTTCCTCATCAAGAAGGAAGCGTTCGTCGGGCCGCTCGGCAGCTTCCTGGAGGGCATCGGCCAGCTCAAGGTCGACCGCGACAGCACCGACCGCACCGCGATAGCCCGGGCCCTCGCGGTCCTGGAGCACGGCGGCGTCCTCGGCATCTTCCCCGAGGGCACCCGCGGCGAGGGCGACTTCGCCTCGCTCCGCGCCGGCCTCGCGTACTTCGCGGTCCGCAGCGGCGCGCCGATCGTCCCGGTCGCCGTGCTGGGAAGCACGGACACCCCCGGACGGTTGGTCAAGGGGCTGCCCCGGCTGCGCAGCCGCGTCGACGTCGTCTTCGGCGACGCCTTCGAGGCCGGCGACGGCTCCGGCCGCCGCACCCGCAAGGCGCTGGACGAGGCGACCGTCCGCATCCAGGAGCGGCTCACCGACCACCTGAAAAACGCCAGGCGTCTCACCGGACGCTGAGCGACACTCTCAGTAGTGGGCCTCGGAGAGGCGGCCGACAGGCCGCCCGCCCGGGAACCCACCGACCACGAATGATCAAGGAACGGACTTCATGAACGACCAGCACGACCACGGGGCACTTGGCGACGCCGAGTACGCGGAGTTCATGGAGCTCGCCGCGGAAGAGGGCTTCGACCGGGAGGACGTCGAGGGCGCGATCGAGGAGGCCGGCCACGGCCCGCTCCCCGTCCTCGCCGTCGTCGGCCGCCCGAACGTCGGCAAGTCGACCCTGGTGAACCGCATCATCGGCCGCCGCGAGGCTGTCGTCGAGGACAAGCCGGGCGTCACCCGCGACCGCGTCACCTACGAGGCCGAGTGGGCCGGCCGCCGCTTCAAGGTCGTCGACACCGGCGGCTGGGAGCAGGACGTCCTCGGCATCGACGCCTCCGTCGCCGCCCAGGCCGAGTTCGCCATCGAGGCCGCGGACGCCGTCGTCTTCGTCGTCGACGCCGTCGTCGGCGCCACCGACACCGACGAGGCCGTCGTCCGGCTGCTCCGCCGCGCCGGCAAGCCGGTCGTCCTCGCCGCCAACAAGGTCGACGGCCAGTCCGGCGAGGCCGACGCCGCCATGCTGTGGTCCCTCGGCCTCGGCGAGCCGTTCCCCGTCTCCGCCCTGCACGGCCGCGGCACCGGCGACCTCCTCGACGAGGTCCTCAAGGCCCTGCCCGAGGCCCCCGAGCAGACCTTCGGCAAGGCCGTCGGCGGCCCGCGCCGCATCGCCCTCATCGGCCGCCCCAACGTCGGCAAGTCCTCCCTCCTCAACAAGGTGGCGGGCGAGGACCGCGTCGTCGTCAACGAGCTGGCCGGCACCACCCGCGACCCGGTCGACGAGCTGATCGAGCTCGGCGGCCAGACCTGGAAGTTCGTCGACACCGCCGGCATCCGCAAGAAGGTCCACCTCCAGTCCGGTGCCGACTACTACGCCTCGCTCCGCACGGCCGCCGCCGTCGAGAAGGCCGAGGTCGCGGTCATCCTGATCGACACCACCGACGCCATCTCGGTCCAGGACCAGCGGATCATCACGATGGCCGTCGAGTCCGGCCGCGCCATCGTCATCGCGTACAACAAGTGGGACGAGCTCGACGAGGAGCGGCGCTACTACCTGGAGCGCGAGATCGAGACCGAGATGCAGCAGGTCTCCTGGGCGCCCCGGGTCAACGTCTCCGCGAAGACCGGCCGCCACATGGAGAAGCTGGTCCCGGCGATCGAGACCGCCCTCGCCGGCTGGGAGACCCGCGTCCCCACCGGCCGCCTCAACGCCTTCCTCGGCGAGCTGGTCGCCGCCCACCCGCACCCGATCCGCGGCGGCAAGCAGCCCCGCATCCTGTTCGGTACGCAGGCGGGCACCAAGCCGCCGCGGTTCGTGCTGTTCGCCTCGGGCTTCCTGGAGGCCGGCTACCGCCGCTTCATCGAGCGCCGGCTGCGCGAGGAGTTCGGCTTCGAGGGCACGCCGCTGCACATCTCGGTGCGGGTGCGCGAGAAGCGCGGCAAGAAGAAGTAGCAGCAGCTCCTGAGCAGCAGAAGCGCGAAGGCAGCAGAAGCGCGGAAGCAGCAGAACGGCCGAGGGCCGGGGCGTCGTCGCGATGCCCCGGCCCTCGGCCGTCTCTGCCGTTCCTACACACCGCTCCGCCGGCCCGGCGGCAGCGCGTACGCCGACCAGCCCGCCTGCTGCCCGAGCTGCCGGTGCGTCCCGAACGCCCGGAAGACCAGCTCCTCCTCACCACTGCGGTCGCCCGGCAGCGTGCGGAAGGACCGGCGGTACTCGGAGTACAGGGCGTCGTAGATCGGCGTCGCGGAGAATCCGACGGAGGCGTCCTGTGCGGGCCGCATGCCCGGGATGGGACTGGGGCTCGGGTACGGCTGGCGGAATGGGTCGTATGAGTGCACGTATGTGCCAACGACCCCGCTGTCCGTGGGATGCGGGCGGCTCTCGGAAAGAGGCGCCCGCCGTGGCCGCGGAACGGCCGGTGCCCGACGGTCGTCCGTCACGTGCCGGCCAGCGGCATCGCGGCGGCGACCAGGCAGCCGTTGGCCGCGGCCTTCTCCAGCGCGTCCCGCAGCAGGTCCTCGCGCGGCTGCTGGCCGATGGAGCCGACCGGGGCGGCGAAGACGAGCACCGTGTGCGACTTGTTGGCCGCCGCCCGCCAGCCCTCGGTGACCTGGAGCGGCTGGTGCGCCTGCCACCAGGCGACCTGGCCGCCCGCACCGGCCTGGAGCACCGAGTGGAGCTGGCCCATGGCGACCAGCACGGACCAGCCGGGCAGCGGCGCGGGCCTGGTGTTGACATCGGTGACGGGCTGGAAGCCCTGCTCGACGAGGAGCGGCAGGAACTCGTCCGTCAGACCTTCCGAGCCGGGCCGGGCGACCGGCGCGGTCGGCTCCACGACCAGGGCCGGGTGCAGCTCACCCTCGATCAGGACCAGACCGCTGGTGACGCCGAGAACCGCCTGCTCGGGGTGGGCGGACGCGAGCGAGTCGGCCACGCCCCCGGCGGCGTCGGCCGCCGTGATGGAGGCGACGGCGCCCTGGAGCTGCTCCTCCGCCACCCGGACGACCTGGGACGGGATGCAGCTGGCGTGGGCGAAGGCGAGGACGGCGGTCTCCTCGCCGACGAACAGGACGGTGCTGGTGCGCTCCTGCTCGGAGTCGCCGGGCGTACGGCACGAGGTGCAGTCGTAGCTGCCCGGGGCGTTCTCGCCGGCCAGCAGCCGGTCGGCTTCTTCGTCGCCGATCTCGGCGCGTACGTCCTCGCTGACGTCGAGCATGCGCGGCACGGGGGCTCCTGGACTTTCGCGTGCGACGCCGGGCGGTTCCCGGTCGTCTCATGCCGAGTTCAACGGGGAAGGCTCGGCCGGGGTCACGCGTGGAGCGCCGACAAGTTGTACGAGGGGCGTGCGGGAGGCCGGTGCCGGCGGCGCGGGCGCGGGTGACTCCGACCGGGTGGCATGTGAACGGTGTTCCGCGCGGCACGGGCCGGGGCCCGGCGGCCGCTGCCTAGCCTGCCCCGATGTCGAAGATCCGATATCGGGCCGCGGGCGTCGCCGCCCTGGCGGCGGCACTGCTGCTGCCGGCGGCGGCCGTGGCCGCGGCCGGCGCGCCCACGCCGGTCGAGGCGTGTGTGCAGGACCAGTGGCCGTGGGGGTGCGTCGCCGACTGCGAGAGCGGCGGCGACTGGCGCGCCGACACCGGCAACGGCTTCTACGGCGGGCTGCAGTTCTGGCAGCCGACCTGGGAGGAGTTCGGCGGCCGCCGTTACGCACGGCGCGCCGACCTCGCGACCCGGGCGCAGCAGATCACCGTCGCCGAGAACGTGCTGCGCGTCCAGGGCTGGGGCGCCTGGCCGGTCTGCTCCAAGCGGTACGGGCTGAGCGGCCGCGCCCATGTCGTACAGCCCGGCGACACGCTCAGCGCGATCGCCCGCCGCTTCGGTGTGAAGGGCGGCTGGCAGGCGCTGTACGCGGCGAACCGCTCCGTGATCGGGCCGGACCCGAACCGGCTGGCGGTCGGCACGATGCTCCGCCTCACGTTCTAGGTGATCTCGCCGCCGGACACGAGGCTGCCGCGACTCAGTTCGTACGCGACCGAGCCCGGCGGCAGCCCCGGCGGGAGCCGCTGCTCGGCGAGGACGACCGCCGCGCGGGCGGGCGGGCCGGTGAGCGCGGCGAGCAGCCCGTACGTACGGGAGGCCACCGTCGTCGACAGGCCGAGGGAGGGCTCGTCGACGAGGACGACGCGGGTGGGGACGCCGGTGGTCGCGCCGGCGGGGGTGCCGGCAGGGGAGAGGAGGGCGCGGACGAGGCCGAGCATGCGGCGCTCGCCGCCCGAGAGGGTGCTGGCCCGGTGGCCGAGCAGCGGTGCCAGCTCCGGGTACGCGGCGAGGGCCTCGTCCCGGCGGCCAGGCGCCGCCAGGTCCAGGTTCTCGGCGACGGTGAGCGTCCCGTACACCGCCCGCAGATCCGGTACGAAGCAGAGGCCGCGGCGGGCCCGGGCGTGGGCCGGCAGCCGGGTGACGTCCGTACCGCCCCACACCACCCGCCCGGTGGTCAGCGGTACCGTCCCCGCGAGCGCGCGCAGCGCGGTGGTGCGGCCCGAGCCGTTGCGGCCGAGCAGGACGGTGACCGTGGCGGCGGGGAGCGGCAGGTCGAGGCCGTGCAGGGCCTCCAGGGGGCCGTAGCGGACCCGGGCGCGACGGAGGGCGATGGCGACGGTCATGTGATCCTGCCTCCCTCCAGGGTGTGGACGGCGTCCGCGATGCCGGCGACGAGGTCCGGGTCGTGCTCGACCACGAGCACGGTCAGGCCGTCGGCGGCGAGCGCGGCGAGAACACGGGCCAGGGCCGCCGTCTCCGCCGCGTCGAGCCCCGCGGCCGGCTCGTCGAGCAGCAGCGTGTGCGGGGCGCTCGCGAGGGCCCGGGCCAGCTCGACGCGCCTGAGGGTCCCCGTGGGCAGCCCGGCGGCGGGCCTGTGCCGGAGCGCCTCCCCGGCCAGCCCGAACAGCCGGAGCGCCGCCTCCACCGCGGCGCCGTCCCGCGCGCCGACCCGCACGTTCTCCTCCACGGTCAGCGAGGGGAACACGGCCAGCTGCTGGAACGTCCGAGCGATGCCGAGCCGGTGGCGGGCGTGGGCGGGGCGCCTCGTGATGTCGACGCCGTCGAGCGTGACCCGCCCCGTGGTCGGGCGCGCCGCCCCGGCCAGGCAGTCGAAGAGCGTGCTCTTCCCGGCCCCGTTCGGCCCGACGACGGCGGTCACCCGGGCGGGCGCGAGCGCGATGTCGACGCGGTCGAGGGCGGTGAGGCCGCCGGGGTAGGTGAGGGTGAGGTGGTGGGCGACGAGGCGGTGAGAGGCCGCGGGCCGGTGGCGCCGTCCCGCGCCGGATGCCTGGGCGCCGTCGGCGGCCGCGGGCCGGCGGGGGTGCGCCCGGCCTGCGGCCGGGCTGGTGTCCCCGCCCGCACCACCCGTTCTGTGGGTGGGCAGAGGTGCGGGTCTTCCTGTGGGTGGCCGGGCGCCGTCGGCGGCCGCCGGGCGAGCGCCGGACGGGGGCTCCGCCCCGGCGGGCTCCGCTGTGTCCGCGGGGCCTGTGTCCGCGGGGCTCGCGCCCGCGGGGCCTGTGCCCGACGAGAACGCCCACGGGCAGTGCGGCCAGCAACCACGGGGAGCGTGATGAGTACACCCACGGCGGAGATGAGACTGGGCGACTGCGTCATCTTCGCGGCCAGCAGCGGCAGGGCCACCCGGGCGATGGCGTC
>NZ_JBSGIW010000065.1:0-46927 GCF_053605265.1 Streptomyces sp. NPDC003943
GCACCCACGAGTCCGTGGGTGCCGCCCTCTCACGCGTCCGGGATCCCTGTGTCTCAGCTGCGCGGCACGGCCTGCCCGCTCGCCCCGTCCACGACCGCGCGGCCGTCCAGCGGCGCGTCCAGCGTCACCGTCTTCGTGATCTCCATGGCGATCGCGATGCACGCCTTGCCCGGCTCCGCCGGCTTCTCGGCGATCCGCACGGTCACCTTCTGCGGGGTCTCGTCCGCCGTGACGGTGTACGTGCTGCACACCCCGCCCCAGAAGGTCACCGACAGCTGCCGGCCGCCCGCGTCCGTCCGGTACCCGCTGATCTGCCGCTCCGGCACCGCCGGCGGCGCCGGCTTCGCGGGCGGCTTCGGAGACAGGTCCTCCACCGCGGTCCGCACCACCGTGTACGGCTTGGCGCCGGGCTGCTCCCGCGCCTCGAACAGCCACGCCGGTACGAGGGAGACCTCGCCGCCCACGTCCTGCGCGGCCAGCCCGAAGACGGCGCCCGTGACGGTGACGACGTGCGGCTCCGGCGTCGGGCAGGAGGCGTCCGGCCGGCTCGGGTCGCCCTCGCCCTGCGCCTTGGCCGCCGGCGGGTCGATCGCGCAGCCGCCGATCGCGGCCGGGCCCGCGCCCTTCGCGTCCCTGTTCAGCTCGTCCAGGGCCTTCTTCGCCCCGATCACCGGATACGTGGCGCCCTTCGCCGGTTCGAGCAGCCGCCCGCTCCCGGCCACCACGGAGCCGTCGGGGCCCACCTGGACGCCGGTCGACCAGCCGTACGTGGGCAGGCCGTCGACGACCGGGTCCGCGTTCACCACCCGTACCGAGCCGTTCATGATCTGGCTCGCGTCCAGCTTGGCGTCGTCCTGGCCGATCGCCTTGAGGACCGGCGCCACCGCCGCCTTCGCCGCGGCCTCGCTCACCGGAGAGCCGCCGCCCGTCGGCGGCTTCGCCTCGCCCGGCGGCGGGCACGCCTTGCCCTTGAGGCAGGTGTCGCCGACCGGGCCGCCGGCGTAGCGGCTCACGGTCCAGCTCCCCGGCGCCCGCTCCGACACGTCGAGCCGCAGCCCGTCGCTGTCCTTCTCGGGCGTCAGCTGCCACACCCCGGACACCAGCCGGGGGGTTCCCGCGAGTCCGAGGGCCCGGGCCAGGCGGGTCACCTCGGCCGAGGTGACCCGGCCCTCGGGCCGGTGGACAGCGGCCGAGGAGGGCCCTTGGGGGAGGGGGCCCCGGGCCCGGTAGACGGTCCCGCCGGAACCGCTCGGGTCGGGTTCACCCGGCGCGATCCCCTGACCGCCGCCCTGCGTCGGTGCGGCGCGCACCGCCGCCGTACCCCCGGCCGCGCCGGCACCACCGCCGCCGGCACCGCCGTCGCCGCTGGCGGTGGCGGCGTAGTACACGCCTCCGCCGCCCACGAGGAGCACCGCCGCCGCCACCGAGGTGACAAGAAACGGGCGCTTTCCCGGCCGTGTCTCCGAACTGCTCACCATTCGCTCCTTCCCAAGGACACCCCTGGGACGGGAACGAGGGCCAACCGGTTCCGGTTCTGTGCTCAGATCCCGTACTCGGGGGTCGCGGCGATCAGCCGGGCCGACGCGGCCGGCACCTTCACGCCGTGGATCAGCGCGGGGGAGACCGGAGCGGCCTGCGGAACGGAGTCGGGGACCCAGTGCGGGGCCATCCGCGCGCCGTCCCCGCACAGCTCGGCGAGGCTGAACTCGGACTCCTGGGGCTCACGAGGAGCGGGGTACTCGGTCATGGCGGCACCGTACGCACGCCTCGGCTTCGGGGAAAAGCCCTACTCTGGGGTAGTTTCCACTGTTCGGCTTCCGCCCCCGCAGCCGGTAGCGTGAACTGTCATTACCGTCCTTCCCCACGGGAGCATCCAGCCGTGCGTATCGCAGTCACCGGCTCCATCGCCACCGACCACCTCATGACCTTCCCGGGCCGGTTCGCCGACCAGCTCGTGGCGGACCAGCTGCACACGGTCTCGCTCTCCTTCCTCGTCGACAACCTCGACATCCGACGGGGCGGCGTGGGCCCGAACATCTGCTTCGGCATGGGCCAGCTCGGGGGCAACCCGATCCTCGTGGGCGCGGCCGGTTACGACTTCGACGAGTACCGTGCCTGGCTCGACCGGCACGGCGTCGACACCGCCTCGGTCCGCATCTCCGAGGTCCTGCACACCGCGCGCTTCGTGTGCACCACCGACAAGGACCACAACCAGATCGGCTCCTTCTACACCGGCGCCATGAGCGAGGCCCGGCTGATCGAGCTCAAGGCCGTCGCCGACCGCGTGGGCGGTCTCGACCTGGTCCTGATCGGCGCCGACGACCCCGAGGCGATGCTGCGCCACACGGAGGAGTGCCGAACCCGCGAGATCCCGTTCGCCGCCGACTTCTCGCAGCAGATCGCGCGCATGGACGGCGAGGAGATCCGCACGCTGCTCGACGGCGCGACCTACCTCTTCTCCAACGAGTACGAGAAGGGCCTCATCGAGTCGAAGACCGGCTGGACGGAGGAGGAGATCCTCGGCCGCGTCGGCCACCGGGTCACCACCCTCGGCTCGCGCGGTGTCCGCATCGAGCGCGTCGGCGAGGACCCGATCGAGGTCGGCTGCCCGGAGGAGGACGCCAAGGTCGACCCGACCGGCGTCGGCGACGCCTTCCGCGCCGGCTTCCTGACCGGTCTGTCCTGGGGCGTCGGCCTGGAGCGCGCGGCCCAGGTCGGCTGCATGCTGGCCACGCTGGTGATCGAGACGCTGGGCACCCAGGAGTACACGCTGCGCCGCGCCAACTTCATGGAGCGCTTCACCAAGGCGTACGGCGACGAGGCCGCCGCCGAGGTCCAGGCCCACCTGGCCTGACCCGTACGACCCCTACGGGAGCCCCGGGGCGCGCGCCCCGGGGCTCCCGCGCGTCCACGGGCTACGCCACCCGCCGCACCACGTACGCCGTCCCGCCCTTCGGCGACGGCTGCTCGCCCACGTACTCCTGGCCCCGCATCTCGCACCACGCCGGGATGTCCAGTCGCGCCGCCTCGTCGTCCGAGAGGACCGTCACCGTGGCGCCGACCGGGACGTCGCCGATGACCTTGGCGAGTTCGATGACCGGGATCGGGCAGCGGCGGCCGAGGGCGTCGACCACGAGCGTGCCGGAGGTCTCCTCGGGCGGGGCGAACATCGCCGACGGGGCGCCGAGGCGGTCGCGCACGGAGGCCACCACGCCCGGGAGGACGTCGAGGAAGCGGTCCACGTCCGCCGCCGTCGTGCCCGCCGGCAGCGAGACCCGGACGTTGCCCTCGCTCAGCACCCCCATCGCGCGCAGCACATGGCTGGGCGTCAGCGTCGAACTCGTGCACGACGAACCGGACGAAACGGAGAAACCCTCCCGGTCGAGCTCGGCGAGCAGCGTCTCCCCGTCGACGTAGAGACAGGAGAAGGTGACGAGATGGGGGAGCCGGCGCACCGGATCGCCCACCACCTCCACGTCCGGCACCAGCTCCGGCACCCGCGCCCGGATCCGGTCCACCAGCGCCCGCAGCCGCGCCGCCTCGGCCGCCGCCTCCGCCCGTACCGCCCGCAGCGAGGCCGCCGCCGCCACGATCGCCGGCAGGTTCTCGAAACCGGGCGCCCGCCCCGACTCCCGTTCGTCCGACGGGCCTTGAGGGGCGAACCGGACACCCTTGCGCACCGCGAGCAGCCCGACCCCCGCCGGACCGCCCCACTTGTGCGCGCTCGCCGCGAGCAGCGACCAGCCCTCCGGCACCGGCCCCCAGCCCAGCGACTGCGCCGCGTCCACCAGAAGCGGCACCTCCGCCGCCCGGCAGGCCGCCGCGACCTCCGCCACCGGCTGCTCGGTGCCCACCTCGTGGTTGGCGGACTGCAGACAGGCGAGAGCGGTACGGGAGTCGAGCGCCGCCGCGAAGACCTCCGGGTCCACCGCGCCCGAACGCCCCACCGGCACCTCGGTCACCGTCCCGCCCGCCGCCGCGTGCGCCTCGCCGGCGTGCAGCACGGAGGAGTGCTCGACCGCCGACACCACGAGCCGCTCCCCGGCCCGCCGGCGCCCCGCGAGCGCCCCGGCGACGCCCGCGTGAACCGCGCGTGTCCCCGAAGGAGTGAACACCAGCTCGTCGGGTCGACAGCCGACCGCCTCCGCCGCGGCCTCCCGCGCCGCGTCGAGCAGCATCCGGGCCCGCCGCCCCTCCCGGTAGAGGCGGGCCGGATCGGCCCAGCCCTCGTCCAGGGCGGCGAGCAGCGCCTGACGGGCGACGGGGTGCAGCGGAGCCGCCGATGCGGCGTCGAAGTACGGCATCCCACGACGTTATCCCCGCCCACCGCCCGTGCCGTCGCCGCCCGCCGCCCGTGCCGTCCCCCACCCGGGACGACTCCCCGTCAGAAGGCCCGCCCGCGCCCCCGATAGGCGTGGCACACACGGCCGATCGGCCGCCCGGATCCCGCTTCCAACGCGCCGGAGTCCACCCCTTCGGGGGCCCGGACGGCGCGTTGGGCACCCTCCCCGCGCGACCCCAAATAGCGTCCAGTAGGGTTTGGTCCGCATAAACATCCAAACCCCTGCCCGCGGCCGGGGCGGCGACCGACCAGCGAGACGGACGGCCGTGGCAGCCGACCTCGCGGGCCGAGACTCTCGGGAAGGCGCTACGTGAGTCCCAACGGCTCCGACCGCTCGTCGCGGCGCCCGATGCGGCGGAAGCTGCCGCAGGTGCTGACTGCGGGCCTGATCCTGGCGACAGCCACCGGCTGCTCGTACAACTGGGAAGACTTCCCCCGCCTTGGTATGCCCACCCCGGTGACGGAGGAGGCTCCCCGGATCCTCTCCCTCTGGCAGGGTTCCTGGGCCGCCGCGCTCGTCACCGGCATCCTGGTGTGGGGCCTGATCATCTGGGCCACCATCTTCCACCGGCGCAGCCGCACCAAGGTCGAGGTACCTCCGCAGACCCGTTACAACATGCCCATCGAGGCGCTGTACACGGTCACGCCGCTCATCATCGTGTCGGTGCTCTTCTACTTCACCGCGCGCGACGAGTCCAAGCTCCTCGAGCTCACCCCGAAGCCGGCGCACACGATCAACGTGGTCGGCTACCAGTGGAGCTGGGGCTTCAACTACGTCGAGAACGTGCCCGGTGTGCCCGGCGACGCCCAGAAGGCTCCGAACCTCGCGGCGATTCCGGACAAGTTCAAGGCCGACTTCCCGGCGAACGCGGGCGGCGTCTACGACGCCGGCATCCCCGGCACCCGGAACCCGCAGACCGGCAACCCGGGCCCGACCCTGTGGCTGCCGAAGGGCGAGAAGGTCCGGTTCGTCCTGACCTCGCGTGACGTCATCCACTCCTTCTGGGTGGTGCCCTTCCTGATGAAGCAGGACGTCATCCCGGGTCACACCAACGCCTTCGAGGTCACCCCGACCCAGGAGGGCACCTTCCTCGGCAAGTGCGCCGAGCTGTGCGGTGTCGACCACTCCCGGATGCTCTTCAACGTCAAGGTGGTCTCCCCGGAGCGCTACCAGGCGCACCTGAAGGAGCTTGCCGCGAAGGGGCAGACCGGCTACATCCCGTCCGGCATCGCTCAGACGGACCCGGCCCGGAATGCGGAGAAGAAGAAGCTGTGAGCATTCTCAACGAACCCCACGGGGCGGCCGCGGCTGAGGACTCGTACGAGAACGAGCTCCCGGTACGCCGCAAGCAGCCCGGCAACGTCGTGGTCAAGTGGCTCACCACCACCGACCACAAGACGATCGGCACGATGTACCTGCTGACGTCGTTCGTGTTCTTCATCATCGGCGGCATCATGGCGCTCTTCATGCGCGCCGAGCTTGCCCGTCCGGGCACGCAGATCATGTCGAACGAGCAGTTCAACCAGGCGTTCACGATGCACGGCACGATCATGCTGCTGATGTTCGCGACGCCGCTGTTCGCCGGTTTCGCGAACTGGATCATGCCGCTGCAGATCGGCGCGCCCGACGTGGCGTTCCCGCGGCTGAACATGTTCGCCTACTGGCTCTACCTCTTCGGCTCGATCATCGCCGTGGCCGGCTTCCTCACCCCGCAGGGTGCCGCCGACTTCGGCTGGTTCGCCTACTCCCCGCTGTCGGACGCCGTCCGCTCGCCGGGTGTCGGCGCCGACATGTGGATCATGGGTCTGGCCTTCTCCGGCTTCGGCACGATCCTCGGCTCGGTCAACTTCATCACCACGATCATCTGCATGCGCGCTCCGGGCATGACGATGTTCCGCATGCCGATCTTCACCTGGAACGTGCTGCTGACCGGTGTCCTGGTCCTGCTCGCCTTCCCGGTCCTGGCGGCCGCGCTGTTCGCCCTGGAGGCGGACCGCAAGTTCGGTGCCCACGTCTTCGACGCGGCCAACGGCGGCGCACTGCTCTGGCAGCACCTCTTCTGGTTCTTCGGACACCCAGAGGTGTACATCATCGCCTTGCCCTTCTTCGGCATCATCTCCGAGGTCATCCCGGTCTTCAGCCGTAAGCCGATGTTCGGCTACATCGGTCTGGTGGCCGCGACCATCGCGATCGCCGGTCTGTCCGTGACCGTGTGGGCGCACCACATGTACGTCACCGGTGGCGTGCTCCTCCCGTTCTTCTCCTTCATGACGTTCCTCATCGCCGTCCCGACCGGCGTGAAGTTCTTCAACTGGATCGGAACGATGTGGAAGGGCTCGCTGTCCTTCGAGACCCCGATGCTCTGGGCCGTCGGCTTCCTGGTCACCTTCACCTTCGGTGGTCTGACCGGCGTCATCCTGGCCTCGCCCCCGATGGACTTCCACGTCTCCGACTCGTACTTCGTCGTGGCGCACTTCCACTACGTCATCTTCGGCACCGTGGTCTTCGCGATGTTCTCCGGCTTCCACTTCTGGTGGCCGAAGTTCACCGGCAAGATGCTGGACGAGCGCCTCGGCAAGATGACCTTCTGGACGCTGTTCGTGGGCTTCCACGGCACCTTCCTGGTGCAGCACTGGCTGGGTGCCGAGGGCATGCCGCGTCGTTACGCGGACTACCTCGACGCCGACGGCTTCACCACGCTGAACACGATCTCGACGATCTCGTCGTTCCTGCTCGGCCTGTCGATGCTGCCGTTCTTCTACAACGTCTGGAAGACCGCCAAGTACGGCAAGAAGATCGAGGTCGACGACCCGTGGGGCTACGGCCGTTCGCTCGAGTGGGCGACGTCCTGCCCGCCGCCGCGGCACAACTTCCTCACCCTGCCGCGGATCCGTTCCGAATCCCCGGCGTTCGACCTGCACCACCCTGAGATCGCGGCTCTCGACCAGCTCGAGAACAAGCCTCACGAGGTGGCGGCCCTCAGCGGCAGCAAGGAGGCCGGCAAGTGAAGATCCAGGGCAAGATGTTCATCTGGCTGAGCGTCTTCGTCCTCGCCATGGCGATCGTCTATGGCGTGTGGTCGAAGGAGCCGGTCGGTACGACGGCGCTGTTCCTGGCCTTCGGTCTCTGCATCATGATCGGCTACTACCTGGCCTTCACGGCCCGGCGGGTCGACGCCATGGCGCAGGACGACAAGGAGGCCGACGTCGCGGACGAGGCCGGCGAGGTGGGCTTCTTCGCCCCGCACAGCTGGCAGCCGCTCTCGCTGGCCGTCGGCGGTGCGCTCGCGTTCCTCGCCATCGCGATGGGCTGGTGGCTGCTGTACTTCTCGGCGCCGCTGATCCTCGTCGGCATCTGGGGCTGGGTGTTCGAGTTCTACCGCGGTGAGAACCAGAACCAGTAGCGGCTTCGGCAGCAGCACGAGCAGTACCCGGTAACACCCCGAGGGGCCCGGTCACTTCACTGGAAGTGACCGGGCCCCTCGTTTGCTCCACTCGGCGCGCCGCGCGCGAGGATCGTTCTTACCGTGAGGTCATGAACGACACGCCGCGCATTCGGACTGTTCTGAGCTGCACCCTTCTGGCCCTCACCGTCACCGCCGGCGCCACCGCGTGTGCGGGCTCCGAGGACCATCCGCTGTCGGCGAGGCCCTACGACGCGTCCGACGAGATCGCCTTCAACGCGCCCGACGGCGGGAAGAAGGCGGACCCCGACAAGCCCCTGGAGATCACCGCCAAGGGCGACGACGGACGGATCACCGACGTCACCGCCACCGACGAGACCGGGCACCACCTGGCCGGCGAACTCACCGCGGACGGCCGGAAGTGGCGTTCCACGGCCGCCCTCGCGGCCGGCGCCCGGTACACCGTCCAGGTGGCCACCGAGGACGAGGACGGCGCTCCAGGGGCCCGTACGTTCACGTTCGAGACAGCACCGGCCAAACGGGCCCTGACCGTCACGTTCGGCCCCGAGGCGGGCACGTACGGGGTCGGGCAGCCGATCACGGCCGAGCTGAGCCTCCCGGTGAAGGACAAGGCGGCCCGCGCCGTCGTCGAACGGGCCCTCAAGGTCCGCTCCACGCCCGCCGTCGAGGGCGCCTGGTACTGGGTGGACGACAAGAACCTGCACTACCGCCCGAAGGAGTACTGGCCCAGCGGCGCCACCGTCACCGCCACCGGCAACCTCGACGGCCTGAAGGTCGGCGACAAGCTCTACGGAGGCGCGTCCAAGGCGCTGAAGCTCACCATCGGCGACCGCATCGAGGCGGTCGCGGACGCCGGCGAGCACTACATGACCGTGAAGAAGAACGGAGAAGTGATCAATACCATTCCGGTGACCACCGGAAAACCGGGCTTCTCCACCCGAAACGGCATCAAGGTGGTGCTCGGCAAGGAGTACTACGTCCGGATGCGGGGCACCAGCATCGGCATCTCGGAGGGCAGCTCCGACTCGTACGACCTGCCGGTGTACTACGCCACCCGGGTCACCTGGAGCGGCGAGTACGTGCACGCCGCCCCCTGGTCGGTGGGCTCGCAGGGCGTCGCCAACGTCAGCCACGGCTGCGTCGGCATGTCGACCGGCAACGCCGCCTGGTTCTACGAGAACGTCCGCCCCGGCGACATCGTCCAGGTCGTCAACAGCGAGGGCGAGATGATGGACACCTTCGGCAACGGCTTCGGCGACTGGAACATGCCCTGGGACAAGTGGCACAAGGGCAGCGCCCTGGTGACGGACGGCGGATCGGACCCCGCCGCCACCGAGGACGCCAAGGCCCGCCTGCGGCCCTCCCTCTAGCCCGTACGGGCGGGGCTACGCGTCCACGGAGAGACGCGAACGCAGCAGGGCCGCCAGCGACGCCGCGAACTCCACCGGTTCCACCGGATGGGTGATCGCGGCGTCCGCGCGGCTCCAGGTCGCCAGCCAGGCGTCCTGCGGACGGCCGATGAGCAACAGGACGGGAGGGCAGTGGAAGATCTCGTCCTTGATCTGGCGGCACACGCCCATGCCACCGGCCGGCACCGCCTCGCCGTCGAGCACGCACACGTCGATGCCGCCCCGGTCCAGCTCTTCCAGGACCGCCGGCAGCGTCGCGCACTCGACGAACTCGACCGGGGGAACATCGGCGGCGGGCCTGCGCCCGGCCGCGAGGCGCACCTGCGCCCGGGTGTTCGCGTCGTCGCTGTAGACCAGGACCGTGGCGCTCGACTGCATCGTTCCTCCGTGAAGGTGGTCGGTCGTTGCGCGGATGCTACTCCGGTCCACACCCCGTCAACACCCGTTCAACACCTGTTCGAAGGGTGCCCGAGCCCCGTTCCGATGGGCCGTTCGGGCAGGACACGCGGCCCGGACACTCCGAACGGCACCCCCCGGAGTGAGGGCGGGATAAGCGACCGACATAATGTCGGTCGTGGCGACAGTAACGACAGTAGATACCGGGCACGCGCACCCGTCGGTCAATCGACCGAACCTCACCAGCGTCGGAACCATCATCTGGCTGAGTTCCGAGCTGATGTTCTTCGCGGCCCTCTTCGCGATGTACTTCACCCTGCGATCCGTGATGGGTCCGGAGTTCTGGACGGAAAAGGCCGACGCCTTGAACCTTCCGTTCTCCGCGACGAACACCACGATCCTGGTGCTCTCCTCCCTCACCTGCCAGCTCGGCGTCTTCGCCGCCGAGCGGGGCGACGTGAAGAAGCTCCGGACGTGGTTCATCATCACCTTCGTGATGGGCGCGATCTTCATCGGCGGCCAGGTCTTCGAGTACACCGAGCTGGTCAAGAAGGACGGCCTCTCGCTGTCCTCGGACCCGTACGGCACGGTGTTCTACCTGACCACCGGCTTCCACGGCCTGCACGTGACGGGCGGTCTCATCGCCTTCCTGCTGGTCCTCGGCCGGACGTACGCCGCCAAGAGGTTCACTCACGAGCAGGCAACCGCCGCCATCGTCGTGTCCTACTACTGGCACTTCGTCGATGTCGTCTGGATCGGCCTCTTCGCCACGATCTACTTGATCAAGTAATCGGTCTCCGCCTCCGGGCGCAGACACATCCAGCAAGCATCGACGCAGAAGATCCTGACACCGGGGTAATCCGTGAAAAAGCTCTCCGCACGACGACGCCATCCGCTGGCGGCGGTCGTCGTCCTACTCCTCGCGCTGGCGGCAACTGGGGGGCTGTACGCCGCGTTCGCGCCCGCGGGCACGGCCAAGGCCGACGACACCGCCCAGTCCCTCGCCATCGAGGAGGGCAAGAAGCTCTACTCCGTCGGCTGCGCCAGCTGCCACGGAACCGGCGGTCAGGGCACCTCTGACGGCCCGTCCCTGGTCGGCGTGGGCTCGGCGGCGGTGGACTTCCAGGTCGGCACCGGCCGTATGCCCGCCCAGCAGCCGGGCGCCCAGGTCCCGAGGAAGAAGACGATCTACTCGCAGGCTGAGATCGACCAGCTTGCGGCGTACGTCGCCTCCCTCGGCGCCGGCCCGATCGCGCCCAAGGAAAGCCAGTACAGCCCTGACGGTGCCGACATCGCCAAGGGTGGCGAGCTGTTCCGCACCAACTGCGCCCAGTGCCACAACTTCACCGGCGAGGGCGGCGCGCTGACCTACGGCAAGTACGCCCCCACGCTTGAGGGCGTGGACCCGAAGCACCTCTACGAGGCCATGCAGACCGGCCCGCAGAACATGCCCTCCTTCCCCGACACCACGATGCCGGAGAAGCAGAAGAAGGACATCATCGCCTACGTCCAGGCCGTCAACAGCGACAAGGCCGACAGCCCGGGTGGTCTCAAGCTGGGTGGCCTCGGCCCCGTCAGCGAGGGTCTGTTCGCGTGGATCTTCGGTCTGGGCGCGCTGATCGCAGTTGCCATCTGGGTCGCGGCCCACACCGCTAAGGCCAAGAAGTCATGAGTACCCAAGAGAATCCAGAAGAGAACCTGCCGACCGTGCAGGACACCGCGCACGGCGCGGTGAAGGTCGCCGACGACCCGTTCGCCGACCCGGGCCTTCCGCCCCACAAGCCGCGCATCCAGGACATCGACGAGCGGGCCGCCCGCCGGTCCGAGCGTGCGGTCGCCTTCATGTTCACGCTGTCGATGCTGGCCACGATCGGCTTCATCGCCTCGTACGTGATCTTCCCCGTCGACGCGATCGTGTACATCTGGCCGTTCGGCCGGGTGTCCTCGCTCAACTTCGCCCTGGGTCTGACCCTCGGTGCGGCGCTGTTCTTCATCGGCGCGGGCGCGGTCCACTGGGCCCGCACCCTGATGTCCGACGTCGAGATCGCCGACGAGCGTCACCCGATGGCGGCGGAGCCCGAGGTCAAGGCGAAGGTCATGGCGGACTTCGCGGCCGGTGCCGCCGAGTCCGGCTTCGGCCGCCGCAAGCTGATCCGCAACACGCTCTTCGGAGCGCTCGCGATGGTTCCGCTGTCCGGCATCGTCCTGCTGCGTGACATGGGTCCGCTGCCCGAGGAGAAGCTCCGCAGCACGCTGTGGGCCAAGGGCAAGCAGCTCATCAACATGAACACGCACGAGCCGCTGCGTCCCGAGGACGTCGCGGTGGGTTCGCTGACCTTCGCGATGCCCGAGGGCCTCTCGGAGCACGACGAGCACTTCCAGACCGAGATCGCCAAGGCCGCCCTGATGATCATCCGGATCCAGCCGGAGGACATCAAGGACAAGCGCGAGCTCGAGTGGTCGCACGAGGGCATCGTCGCCTTCTCGAAGATCTGCACCCACGTCGGCTGCCCGATCTCGCTGTACGAGCAGCAGACGCACCACGTGCTCTGCCCGTGCCACCAGTCCACCTTCGACCTGTCCGACGGCGCCCGCGTCATCTTCGGCCCGGCCGGCCACGCCCTGCCGCAGCTGCGGATCGGCGTGAACGACAAGGGTTACCTCGAAGCGCTCAGCGACTTCGAAGAGCCCGTCGGTCCTGCCTTCTGGGAGCGCGGATGAGCACCGTGACCAACACGCGTAAGCAGGCGCCCCGCGGTGAGCGGATCGCCGACTGGGCCGACGGACGCCTGGGGATCTACACGCTGGCCAAGGCCAACATGCGGAAGATCTTCCCGGACCACTGGTCCTTCATGCTGGGTGAGGTCTGCCTCTACAGCTTCCTCATCATCATCCTGACCGGCGTCTACCTGACGATGTTCTTCCACCCGTCTATGAACGAGGTGGAGTACATGGGACCCTACGTCCCGCTGCAGGGTCAGCTGATGTCCGAGGCGTTCAACTCGACCATGCACATCTCCTTCGAGGTGCGCGGTGGCCTGCTCATCCGGCAGATCCACCACTGGGCGGCGCTGATCTTCCTCGCCGGCATGTTCGTGCACATGATGCGCGTCTTCTTCACCGGCGCGTTCCGCAAGCCGCGTGAGATCAACTGGCTGTTCGGCTTCCTGCTGTTCTTCCTGGGCATGTTCACCGGCTTCACCGGTTACTCGCTCCCGGACGACCTGCTCTCCGGCACCGGTGTCCGCTTCATGCAGGGCGCGATCCTGTCCGTGCCGATCATCGGCACGTACCTGTCGATGTTCCTGTTCGGCGGCGAGTTCCCCGGCGGCGACTTCGTCGCCCGGTTCTACTCGGCGCACGTGCTGCTGCTCCCGGGCATCATGCTCGGCCTGGTGGTCGCGCACCTCATCCTGGTGTTCGTCCACAAGCACACCCAGTTCGAGGGCCCCGGCCGCACGAACAAGAACGTCGTCGGCATGCCGCTGCTGCCGGTCTACATGGCGAAGGCCGGAGGCTTCTTCTTCCTGGTCTTCGGCGTGATCGCGGTCGTCGCGGCCATCGCCTCGATCAACCCGATCTGGGCCATCGGCCCGTACCGCCCGGACCAGGTGTCCACCGGCGCCCAGCCCGACTGGTACATGGGCTTCGCCGAGGGTCTGATCCGTGTCATGCCGGGCTGGGAGATCAACCTGTGGGGCCACACGCTGGTCCTCGGCGTGATGATCCCGCTGGCGATCTTCCCGCTGGTCCTCGCGGCCATCGCGGTGTACCCGTTCATCGAGTCCTGGATCACCGGCGACAAGCGCGAGCACCACATCGCGCAGCGCCCGCGCAACGCTCCGACGCGCACCGCCTTCGGTGTCGCCTGGATCACCGCGTACATGATCATGCTGGTGGGTGGTGGAAACGACCTCTGGGCGACCCACTTCCACCTGTCGCTGAACTCGATCACCTGGTTCGTGCGGATCTTCTTCTTCGCCGGCCCGGTCATCGCCTTCATCGTCACCAAGCGGATCTGCCTCGGCCTCCAGCGCCGCGACAAGGACAAGGTGCTGCACGGCCGCGAGTCCGGCATCATCAAGCGCCTGCCGCACGGTGAGTTCGTCGAGGTCCACCAGCCGCTCAGCCAGGGCCAGCGCTACAAGCTCACGGCGCACGAGCAGTACGCGCCGGCCGAGCTGCCGCCGGCCGTCGACGAGAACGGCGTCGAGCGCAAGATCGGCCGCATGGAGAAGCTCCGGGTCAAGCTGAACCGGGGTTACTACGGCGGCGACAGCCAGGTCGCCAAGCCCACCGTCGAGGAGTACCGGGAGATCGAGAGCGGCCACGGCCACCACTGATCACCACTGACCTCCTGACGTAGGTCGCCACGGCGAGAGCCCCGTCCATTCGATGGACGGGGCTCTTTGCCGTTGCCCGAGATCGATAGGGTGGGGTCATCACGCCATCGCGTGCCATACGTCGTAGACCAGGAGCTGTCATGAGCGCTGTGAACCCCGCTGGAGGCGACACCGCGGCGGGCCGCTCCTGGCCCGCCCTGCTGAACGGACTGCTCGAAGGCCGGAACCTGTCCGCCGACGACACCGCCTGGGCGATGGACCTGATCATGCGCGGCGAGGCGACCGACGTGCAGATCGCCGGCTTCATGGTGGCGCTGCGGGCCAAGGGCGAGACGGTCGCGGAGATCACCGGCCTCGTCCGGACCATGTACGAGCACGCCAACGTCATCGAGGTGCCCGGTCCGGCCGTGGACATCGTCGGCACCGGCGGCGACGGCGCCAAGACGGTGAACATCTCGACCATGGCGTCCATCGTGGTGGCCGGCACCGGCGTGAAGGTCGTCAAGCACGGCAACCGCGCCGCGTCCTCCGCCTCCGGCTCCTCCGACGTCCTGGAGAAGCTCGGCATCAACCTCGACATCACGCCGCGGCGGGTCGCCGAGGTCGCCGAGGAGGCCGGCATCACCATCTGCTTCGCGGTGAAGTTCCACCCCTCGCTGCGGTACGTGGCCACGGCCCGCGGCCAGCTCGGCATCCGGACCACCTTCAACGTGCTCGGTCCGCTGACCAACCCGGCCAAGGTGCGGGCCCAGGCCGTCGGCGTCGCCGACCCGCGGATGGCACCGATCGTGGCCGGCGTGCTCGCCGAGCGCGGCAACTCCGCCCTGGTGTTCCGCGGCGACGACGGCCTCGACGAGCTGACCACCACCGGCACCTCCCGGGTGTGGGTGGTCCGGGACGGCGCCGTGCGCGAGGAGCGCTTCGACCCGCGCGACGTCGGCATCCAGCCGGTGACCCTGGACGCGCTGCGCGGCGGCGACCCGTCGTACAACGCCGACGTCGCCCGGCGGCTGCTCGCCGGCGAGACCGGGCCGGTGCGGGACGCGGTGCTGCTCAACGCGGCGGCGGCGCTCACCGCCCTGGAGCCGGGCGAGGGCACCCTGGCGGAGCAACTGGCCGCGGGCATCGCGAAGGCCGCCGAGTCCGTCGACTCCGGCGCCGCCCGGCGGGCCCTGGAGCGGTGGATCGCCGCCAGCAACGCCTGACGCCTCGTTCGGAGGCATATGAACGGACTGTTGCGACCCCGTCCCGGATGCCGGGACGGGGTTGCGGCGTCGTGATCGTCTGGCATAGGTTTTTCGACAGGTCATGAGTGACAGCCACAAAGCCCCGGCTGGCTGTCCGGCAACCCTCCGTCCGTGGCGGGGTGCCCCGGGTGAAGACCAGGCCGCACGAGCAGAAGCCTGCGGCAAGCGCGGACCCCTGCGCGCCACCCTGGGGTCCTTGGTCCTCTAGGGAGCGGTGTCTCGTGAGCAAGCGAATGCGTTAGGGCCCTCGGCCCCTCACCGAAATCAACACCCGTCCGCGGCAACCCTTTTCCGCGCCTCCGCGCGCAGCCGCCGCACGGGCACTCGTACGCCTTTTCGCGCCCTTTTCATGCCGGGAGACACCGCTATGTCCGCACGCCCGAACGCCGCCGCCGTCGCCACCACCGTCACCGCCGACACCTCCGCCGACCCCTGCTGCGACGCCCCGCTGCCGGTCCTCGGCCGGGACGTCACCGTCCCGCTCGTCACCGGCGGCGAGGTCACCTACGCGGCGCTCGACTACGCCGCCAGCGCCCCGGCCCTCCAGCGCGTGTGGGACGACGTCGCCGCCTACGCCCCGTACTACGGCAGCGTCCACCGCGGCGCCGGCTACCTCTCCCAGCTCTCCACCGACCTCTTCGAGAACAGCCGCGCCACCGTCGCCGAGTTCCTCGACTGCCGCCCCGGCGACCAGGTCGTCTTCACCCGCTCCACCACCGACTCGCTCAACCTGCTCGCCCAGGTCGTCCCCGCCGACTGCCAGGTCTTCGTCTTCGAGACCGAGCACCACGCCTCCCTGCTGCCCTGGCGGGACGCGCAGGTCACCTACCTCAACGCGCCGCGCACCCCGCAGCAGGCCGTCGAGACCCTGGAGCGCGCCCTCGCCGACCGTGAGCCTTACGGCCCCGCCCTGGTCTGCGTGACCGGCGCCTCCAACGTCACCGGCGAGCTGTGGCCGGTGCGCGAACTCGCCGCCGCCGCGCACGCGCACGGTGCGCGGATCGTCCTCGACGCCGCCCAGCTGGCGCCCCACCACCCCGTCTCCGTAAGCGAGTTGGACGTGGACTGGGTCGCGTTCTCCGGGCACAAGCTGTACGCCCCGTTCGGCTCCGGCGTGCTCGCCGGCCGCGCCGACTGGCTGCAGGACGCCGAGCCCTACCTCGCGGGCGGCGGCGCCTCCCGCAAGGTGGCCCGCCGGGCCGACGGTGGTGTGGACGTGGAGTGGCACACCACCGCGGCCCGGCACGAGGCCGGCTCGCCCAACGTCATCGGCGTCTACTCCATCGCCTCCGCCTGCAAGGCGCTCACCGAGGCCGGCTTCGACCGGCTCGTCGCCCGCGAGCGGCACCTCATCGCCACGGTCCGGGCGGGCCTCGCCGAGGTCCCCGAGGTGCGGGTGCTCTCCCTCTTCGGCGACGACTCCGACCGCGTCGGCGTCATCTCCTTCGTCGTCGAGGGCTGGAACAGCTCGCACTTCGCCGCCGCGCTCTCCGCCGAGTACGGCATCGGCGTCCGCGACGGCCTGTTCTGCGCCCACCCGCTGGTGCGCACCCTGCTCGGCAGCGACCCGCAGGACCCGGGCGAGTGCGGCGCCCCCGAGGCGGCGCCGGGGGAGAGGTCGCTCAACGCGATCCGGGTCAGCTTCGGCGCGGGCACGCCCGACGAGCACGTGGAGCGGTTCGTCGGCGCGGTGAAGCAGCTGGTCCGCGAAGGAGCCCGGTGGAAGTACCGCACCGAGGACGGCCGCTGCGTCCCGGACCGCGGCTGATCGGTCACTCGAACGGGTGAAGCCGGCCTCCCGCGGGGGAGAGGCCGGCTTCAGCCGTGCGTACGCGGGGTCAGGACTCCAGGCCGATGGCGAAGGCCGCGTCCAGGTCGTGCTGCGAGTAGGCGCGGAAGGCGACGTGCGTGTCGGTCCCCTCGACGCCCGGGATCTTGGAGATCTGGCCCGGGATGACATCGGCCAGGTCGTCGTGCCGGCCCACCCGGACCATGGCGATCAGGTCGTACGTACCGGTCACCGAGAAGACCTCGCTGACGCAGTCGATCGCGGCGATCTCCTCGGCGATCTCGGGGATGCGGTCCACGCTGGTCTTGATGAGCACGATCGCGGTGATCACGGCTGGCTTTCTCCCTCGGTGGCCGCGGCTGGTGGCTTCACTCTAGCCCGCCCGTCACCCACCACCACCCTTCGAGCGAATCGCTTCGCGAGCCCCTGCCCTTCCCCTGAAACGCGCCCACGCGTAGAGGAAGCCGAGCGCGAAGCCGATCACGTGGGCCAGATACGCCACCCCCGGCCCCGCCCCCGCCGAGCGCGCCGCCAGCCACTGGAGCACGAACCAGAAGATCAGCACGATCCAGGCCGGGAAGCGCAGCGGCAGGAAGAAGAGGAAGGGGAACAGGCTGGTCACCCGGGAGCGCGGGAAGAGATAGAGGAACGCCCCGAGCACCCCCGAGATCGCCCCCGACGCCCCGACCAGCGTCTGCTCGCTGTCGGCGTGCGCCACCGCGTACCCGAACAGCGCCAGATAGCCGCAGCCCAGGTAGAACAGGCCGTACTCGGCCGCGCCCATCCGCTCCTCGGCCATCGCCCCGAACACGTACAGGAACAGCATGTTGCCGAGCAGGTGCAGCCAGCTGCCGTGCACGAAGAGCGCGGTCAGCGGGGTGAGCAGGGCGCTCGGCCGGCCGGCGGTGAGCTCGGCCGGGACCACTCCCCAGCGCTGGAAGTACGCGCCCTGCGCCGCGAGCAGGGTGTCGCCCGTGCCGTAGGCGGGGTTCAGGCCCGCCACCGGGCTCGCCGCGAAGAGCAGCACGCAGGCGGCGATGATTCCGTACGTCACGGTCGGTCCGCTGCGGGCACTCCGCCACGCGCCGAGGGCCGCGCCCCGCCAGTCGATCATGGACAGATCATGGCGTACCGGTGCCCACCTGGACAGAGTGCCTCGCCGTGACACGGGGTACCCGGGAGGCCGTAGGGTTACGGGCAGTACCCCCGCAGTTCGACGGCGCACCGCGGGCCCGTAATGCCTCGTGCAAAGCCCTCACACTGAGCCTCGTACGGAAAGAGGACGGCAACGATGACGACGGTTCCCCTGCCGACCGCCGAGACCCGCTGGCGCTGCACCCTGTGCGGCAACCTGACCCGCTTCGACGTGACGCGCTCGTCCAAGGTCGTCGAGTACGTCCATCTGGACCTCGCCGGAGAGCCGAAGGTGGAGGAGCGCGAGGTGGTCAGTGAGACCATCGAGTCGGTCCGCTGCCGGTGGTGCAACGCGGTGGACCAGATCGAACTGGTGGACAGGCCGGGCGCCGCTTCCTGAGAAGCGGCCCGGCGAGGGCTTCGGAGCCCCGGCGAGGGCGACGGACAGGGAGAGGGTGACGGATCGTGGAGCAGCCCGCGCGCGGTGATGAACCGGCGGGCGGCGGCCCGGCAGGCGACGCTGCCGCCGAGGCGCTCGACCGACCGCTGCCCGAGGCCGTGCGGCGCAAGGTCGTCGCGCTCGTCGCCGACGCCTTCGGCGGCCTGACCGTCGCCGAGCTGCCCGCGCCGCTGCGCCAGTACGCCCGCTTCACCGCCTCCCGGCGGGCCAAGTTCGCCGGGAACGCGATGGCCGCCGCCCTGGAGAGCGATCCGCTGTTCCGGCAGCGCATCGGCGAGCGCTTCAAGGAGGCCCAGCCCGAACTGGCCGGCGCCGTCGAGTCCGGCGCCCCGCCCGCCGCCGCCGACCCCGTCGACGTGGCCGCGGCCGCCTATGTGCTGCGCCCGGCCGGCTGGGGCAAGCTCGTCGCCGCCGCCGGCGAGGAGGCCGAGCGCGCCGACGCCGAGCGCGCCGACGAACTGAGCCGGCGCGAGCTGGAACGGCTGCGCGAGGAGGTCCTGGCCGCCAAGGAGCGGGCCAGGTCCGAGACCGAGCAGCTGCGGCACGACCTGGAGGCCGCCCGCAAGGAAGCGGAATCGCTTCACCGCAAGCTGCGCAGCGCCCAGAGCGACGTCAAGCGCGGCGAGGCGGCGCTGCGCCGGGTGCAGGCCGAGATCGACACCGCCCGCACCGAGGCCGCCGCCCAGGTGTCCGCCGCCGAGAGCGAGACCCGGCGGCTCAAGGCCCGGCTCGGCGAGGTCGAGGCCGCCCTGGAGGCGAGCCGGCGGGCCGCCCGCGAGGGGCGCTCGGTGGAGGACATGCGGCTGCGGCTGCTCCTGGACACGGTGCTCGACGCCGCGCAGGGCCTGCGCCGCGAACTCGCCCTGCCCCCGGTGTCGATGCACCCGGCGGACACCGTGGACGCGGTGGAGCCCGGCCGGATGTCGCCGAAGGACATCGCGGCCCGCGCGCTGTCCGAGACCGACCCGGCGCTCCTGGACCAGCTGCTCGAACTGCCGCAGGCGCACCTGGTGGTGGACGGCTACAACGTCACCAAGACCGGCTATCCGACGATGCCGCTGGAGAAGCAGCGGCTGCGGCTGCTCGGCGGTCTGTCCGCGCTCGCGGCCCGCTCGGGCGCCGAGATCACCTGTGTCTTCGACGGCGCGGAGCTGGCCGCGCCGGTGCTGCTCGCGCCGCCGCGCGGGGTGCGGGTGCTGTTCTCCAAGCCCGGCGTCACGGCGGACGAGTTGATCCGCCAGCTGGTCCGGGCGGAGCCGCCGGGCCGTCCGGTGGTCGTGGTGTCCACCGACCGCGAAGTGGCCGACGGGGTCGCCAAGTCCGGTGCGCGGCCGGTCGCGTCCGCCTTGTTGCTGAAGCGGCTTTCGCGCCTCTCGTAAGACCTTGCCCTGTCTGCCTGTTGCGTCCGTTTTCTGCTCCGCGCAGGGTCAACCGGCCACTACTGCCCGTGCGGTGTCGGTAAATAAGTTGTGGCGTGAGGCAGATTTTGACCCTTGGGATTTGAACTGATCACAAGATGGTCACTAGGGTCATGGCTCGAACCTACGCGCGGTCGATCATCCATCCGGGATGGCAGCGTCGGTCCCGCCTGCCCCTGACCGGTTGGGCGGCTCTGAGGAAGAAGGAGCTCGCCTTCGTGGCGTCCCACCGTCGTCCCAAGCAGCCGAGCCGCACCCGTGTGACCGTGCTCACCGCGACCGCCGCCGCGGCCGTCGCGCTCTCCGCCCAGTCCGGTGCCCAGGCGGCCCCGAAGCCGAAGATCGACGAGGTCAAGGCCAAGGTCCACACCCTCAACGAAGAGGCCGAGGTCGCCACCGAGCAGTACAACCAGGCCAACGAGCGCCGGGAGACGCTGCAGAAGGAGATCAGCGCCCTCCAGGACAAGGTGGCCCGCGGCCAGCAGGAGCTCAACACCCTGCGCGGCCAGATCGGTTCGGTCGCCACCGCGCAGTACCGCTCCGGCGGCATCGACCCGGCGCTCCAGCTCTTCCTCTCCGCCGACCCGGACACCTACCTCGACAAGGCGTCCGCGATCGACCAGATCGGCGCCAAGCAGGCCGACGTGCTGGCCACCATCCAGGCCAAGCAGCGCACCCTCGCGCAGGAGCGGGCCGAGGCGGCGGGCAAGCTCGCCGACCTCGAGGACGTCCGCAAGACCCTCGGCGAGAAGAAGGCGAAGTTCCAGGGCAAGCTCGCCGAGGCGCGCAAGCTCCTCAACACGCTGACCGCCGCCGAGCGCGCCAAGATGCAGGAGGACGAGCAGCGCGCCAGCCGCTCCGCCGGTGACCGGGTCAACCTCGGCAACGAGGTGCCGGCCTCGCAGCGCGGTGCCGCCGCCCTCAACGCCGCCGCCACGCAGCTCGGCAAGCCGTACGTCTCCGGAGCCGAGGGCCCCAACTCGTACGACTGCTCCGGCCTCACCATGTGGTCCTACCGCCAGGCCGGCGTCAGCATCACCCGCACCACCTACACCCAGCAGAACGACGGCGTGAAGATCGGCCGCAGCCAGCTCAAGCCGGGCGACCTGGTCTTCTTCAACAACCTGGCGCACGTGGGCCTCTACGCCGGCAACAACACCGTCCTGCACGCCCCGCACTCGGGCGCGGTGGTCCGCTACGAGTCGATGGACACCATCGGCAGCTTCATGTTCGGCGTGCGCATCTGACGCACCGCCTCCAGGCGGACTCCGCCCCGGTGACACGCCCCTCCGAACGGGTGGTTTGCCGGAACCCCGGCTGACGCGACGCCCCGCTGGTGACCTGTGGTCTCCGGCGGGGCGTCACTTTGTGTGCCCGGCACCTTCGTTGGACGGGGGTTGATCACCGGCTACTGTCTGGCGCCTGCCAGTCCGCCGAGCAGTCCGCCGAGCCGAACGGAGCGCGATCCGTGGCGTCCCACCGACGACCCACCAGGGTCACCGTCCTCACCGCAGCCGCGGCCACCGCGGCCACGGCCCTCGGTGCCGTCCCCGCGCACGCCGACCCGGGCGGCGCGCTGCCGCAGACCACCCGCGCCACCCGCGCCACCGTCGACCGGCTTTTCGAGGAGGCCGAGCAGGCCACCGAGGGCTACAACAGGGCCGACGAGAAGGCCGACCAGCTGCGCCGCACGGTCTCCCAGGCGCAGGACCGGCTCGCCCGCGGCCAGGAGCGGATCAACCGGATGCGCGGCGCGCTCGGTTCGGTGGCCGGCGCCCAGTACCGCTCCGGCGGCATCGACCCGGCCCTCGCCCTGCTGCTCTCCGCCGACCCGGAGAACTACCTGGAGCGGGCCTCCGTGCTCGACCGGGTCACCGCCCGGCAGGGCGCCGCCCTCGACGAACTCCGCGGCGAACTGCGCAAACTGGCGCAGGAGCGCACCGAGGCCGGTCTGGCCCTCGCCGAACTGGAGCGCAGCCGCGCCGACGTGGCCCGCCACAAGCGCACCGTCGAACGGAAGCTCGCCGAGGCGCGCCGGGTGCTCGCCTCGCTCACCCCGGACGAGCGGGCCGGCTTCGACCGGGCGTCGCGCTCCGGCCGCGCCGCCCTCGACGAGGAGCTGCCGCCGCTCGGCGACCTCGGCCCCTCGCGCGCCTCCGCCGCGGTGATCGCCGCGCGCAGCGCCATCGGCAGGCCGTACGTGTGGGGCGCCGCCGGGCCGTCCGCCTTCGACTGCTCGGGCCTGATGGTCTGGTCGTACCGCCAGGCCGGCATCGCGCTGCCCCGCACCTCCCAGGCGCAGCGCAACGCGGGCCGGCACATCCCGCTCTCCCAGGCCCAGCCCGGCGACCTCGTCACCTACCGCAGCGACGCCAGCCACGTGGCCATCTACGCCGGCAACGGCCAGGTCATCCACGCCCCCTATCCGGGCGCCCGGGTCCGCTACGACCCGGTGAACATGATGTCCCACGTGACGGTGACCCGGGTCTGACCGGTTCCCGGCCTCCGCCCGTACGATCGAGGGCGTGGCAGGTCAGGGGAGGGGAGCGGCGCGCGGCGCGGGAGCGTGGCTGCTCGGCGCCCTGCTCCTGGTGGCCGGGTGCGCCGCCCCCGGGCCCTCCGGGCCGCCCCGCGGCGAGATCCAGACGCTGCTCGACCGGCACGCCGAGGCGTTGCTCGACCGCGACGAGCCCGGCTATCTCGCGGACCTCGACCCCGCCCTCGTGCCCGCCGCGCGCACCGAGTTCGAGCGGGTCGGGAAGATCCCGCTGGGCGGCTGGAGCTACCGCGTCACCGGTGTCGAGGCGGCCGCCGCGGGCCGGGCCACCGCGCGGGCCGAGCTGGGCTACCGCATCAAGGGCTACGACTCCGCGCCCGCGACCAGCGAGCGGATCGTGGACCTCGCCGAGCGGCGCGGCCGCTGGTACGTCACCGGTGACCGTCCCGCCGACGGCGCCCCGCAGCAGCTCTGGCAGCAGGGCGACGTGCGGGTGGTGACCGGCCGCCGCAGCCTGGTCCTCGGCGTCGGCCAGAGCGCGCGGCGGCTCACCGAGATCGCCGACGCGGCCGACCGGGCGGTGCCCGCCGTCGGCGACGCCTGGCCCGCGCCCTGGGCCGGCCGGATCGTGGTCCTCGTCCCGGCCTCGCTGGACGCCATGGGCAGGCTGCTCGGCGCGCCCGCGGCCTCGTACCGGGGCATCGCGGCCGTCACCACCGGCGAGATCGGCGGCGGCCCCAAGGCCCCCGCGGACCGGGTGATCGTCAACCCGGACGCGTACGCGGTGCTCGGCGCCTTCGGCAAGGGCTTCGTGCTCACCCACGAGACCACCCACGTCGCCACCCGCACCCAGACCACCGCGGCCACCCCGCTCTGGCTCTCCGAGGGCTTCGCCGACTGGGTCGCCTACCGCGGCACCGGCCGCACCGCCGTCCAGGCCGCCCCCGAACTGGCCCGCGCGGTGCGCGCCGGCAGGACGCCCGGGGCGCTGCCGGACGACAGGGCGTTCGCCTTCGGCGGCGACGCGGAGGCGATGGCCCGCGCCTACGAGGGCGGCTGGCTGGCCTGCGCGATGATCGCCGACCGGTGGGGCGAGGAGAGGCTGACCGCGTTCTACCGGGCGGTCGGTGCCCATCCGCAGCGCGAGGGCGCGGTGGAGAAGGCGCTGAACGACGTCCTGGACACCACACCGGAGGAGTTCACGGCGCGGTGGCGGACGTATCTGGCCGAGCGGCTCGGCTAGCCTCGGCGCTCTTCCGGTCCAGCTCGGCCAGGGTCTCGGCGAGCCAGGCCTTCTCCTCCGTGCCCGTCGCCCGGGCGATCCGCAGCATCCCGCGCCGGAACAGGTCGGGCTCGTCCTCGACGCGGACCGGCGCCCCGCCGTCGTAGAAGAAGCTGGCCGGTGCGTCGAGGAACGCCTGGCGGCGGCGCAGCACGGCGGCCTGCTCGGCCGGGTCGGGGAGGAGGCCCAGGAAGGCGAGCAGGGTGAAGAAGCGCTGGCCGTCGGTGATCTCGGCGTCCTTGGGTGAGCGCAGCCGGGCGAGCAGCTCGGCCCGGCCGTCCGGGGTGAGCGAGAGCATGCGGCGCTGGGCCGCGCCGCTGCCCGGCTCCGTACGGCTGTCGACCAGGCCGTTCTTCACCAGGCGGGTGATGGCCGGATAGAGCGCGCCGTCGCTGACCGGGCGGACGTGGCCGCTCAGGCCCTGGATGCGCTCCTTGAGCTCGTAGCCGTGCAGCGGCCGCTCGTAGAGGAAGCCGAGGATCGACAGCTCCAGCACCGTTCTGCTCCTTCGTCTTCGCGCTTGTCGGGAACCCGAGCGGCATGCTACCTCTTTTCGCTGTACCTCGAATCGAGGTACAGCGAAAAGAGGGGGAGATCTGTGAACCACCGCCGTACGCTCGTCCGGCTCGCCGGACCCGTCTACCTCGAACTCCTCGCCGGAGTCGCCGCCGGGATCATCAACATGGTCTGGGTCGCCCGGCTCGGCGGGGACGCCGTCGCCGCCGTCGCCGTGGCCACCAACGTCGAGAACCTGCTCCTCGGCGTCGTGCTCATGGCCGCCTCCGGCACCACCGTCCTCGTCGCGCGCGCCCGCGGCGCCGACGATCCAGGAGCCCTGCGCTCCGCGGTGCGCGGCGGCGCCGCACTCGGCGCGCTGCTCGTCCCGCCCGTCGCCGTCGGCGGCTGGCTGCTGCGCGACCCGCTCGCCGCGCTGCTGCTCGGCGGCTCCGGCCACCCCGCGCACGCCCTCGCCACCGCCTACTTCGCGATCTCGCTGCCCGGCATGGCCGTCTTCTTCGCCACCACCGTCCTCGACGGCGTCCTGAAGGGCACCGGCGACACCCGCACCCCGATGCGGCTCGCCTTCCTCGCCAACGGACTGATCCTGGTCCTCGACCCGCTGCTGGTGCACAGGTACGGGGTGGAGGGCGCCGCCGTCTCCACGGTCGTCGGCCGCACCGCCGCCCTTGCCGCCGGGCTCCTCGCGCTGCGCCGCAACGCCCTCCTGAAGGCCGCCCGAGCCGCCCGCCCGGCCGGCGGCACGCTCGCCGCGCTGCGTGGCACCGCCGCCCTCGGACTGCCCATGTCCGTCGACTTCGTCGTCCGGATGGGCGGCGCGCTCGCGCTCGTCTCGGTCATCGCCCGGCTCGGCGTCACGGAGATCGCCGCCTACGGCATCGCCACCAAGGCCATGTACGTCGCCACCATGGCCTTCTACGCCGTCCGCCAGGCCGCCTCCATCCACACCGCCCACCTGCTCGGCGCCGGACACGACGAGCGCGGGCCCGTCGGCCGGCAGGCCCTCGTCCTCGGCGGACTGCTCGGCGCGGGCGCGGCCGCGCTGCTGCTCCTCGGCGCCGGGCCGGTGATGCGCGGCTTCGGCGCCGAGCCGGCCGTCGCGGCCGCCGGCGCCCTGTTCCTGCGCTGCCTCGGGCCGTATCTGCTGCTCATGGCCGGGTTCATCGCCCTGGCCGGGGTCTTCGAGGGCAGCGGCGACTCACCGCGGCTCGCGCGGATCACCGTCGCCGGCGTGCTGCTGCAGCTGCCGCTCGCGTACGTGCTGTCCGGACCGCTCGGCCTCGGTCTCGCCGGGATCTGCCTGGCCATGGCCCTGGCGATGGCGGCCCAGTGCACCGCCCTCGGCCTGCTGCGCCACCGGACGCACGGCGCGGCCGCCACCGGTCAGCGGGCGGAGGCCGAGACCCGGGTCCTGTCGAGGTCGGTCTGAGGGTCGCGGTCGGTCTGACGGCCGGTCTGTCGGCTGCCGCCCGGCTGCACGGGGATCCGTGCCGCGGCCGCGGCCGCGGCCGCGGCCGCGAGTCGCGGCTCGGTGACCGTCTGCCGCCACAGGATCCGGCAGGCCGACAGCGAGGCCGCGACGAGCAGACCGTTGCGCAGGAGCAGCAGCGCGATGCCCAGCAGGTCGCTGTGCGAGACGTGCGAGAACCACACCGGGAACTCGAACTGGGTCACCGCCGTCGCCCACAGCACCAGATGCGCGGGCCGGCGCATCCGGCTCGCCCGGTACACCAGGCACACCGCCGCGAGCCCGACCAGCCAGATCATGTACTGCGGGCTGATCACCCGGCTCGTCGTCACGAACAGCAGCACCGCCGTGAAGGCCGCGTCCGCCACCGTCGTCGACGTGCGGTGGCGGGCCCGCAGCCGCCACACGAGCAGCCAGGCGAAGGCGGCGCCGGTCAGCACCATCGCCGCCGCCGACACCACGTGCACACCCGGGCCCAGGAACTCGATCGAGCCGTAGTTCATCCGGGCCTCGCCCGGCCAGCCGAAGTTCCGGGCCACATGGAAGACCAGCGCGCCCAGCGACTCGACCTCCGTGCCCCGGTCCCGCTGGAAGCCCAGGAACGCGAGGGCCCCCGGCGCGGCGAGCACGCACAGCGTCACCACTCCGGCCGCCGCGCCGACGGCCGTCGCCCACGAACGGGCCGTGGCCCGGCCCCGCCGGCAGCCCGTCAGCAGCAGCACCGGCCACACCTTGAGCGTCGCGCCGAACCCGGCGAGCGCGCCGAGCACCGCCGGGCTGCGCACCGCCGCGAGCAGGCCCGCGACCGCGACGGCGGTCACCATCAGGTCGTAACGGGAGTACGCGGTCGGGCCGAGCAGCGGCACCGCGGCCAGCCACAGCCAGGCGCCCCGCATCGACCGGCCCGGGCGCCGGCCCGCGAAGACCAGGAGACCGAAGACGAAGGCGTCGCAGAGCAGCGCGAGCACGAAGAAGGCGGCCGAGTAGCCGAGGAAGGGGAGGAGCGCGGGGGAGAGGATCGCGAGGGCGGCGGCCGGCGGGTACTGCCAGGTCACGTCGTCGAGGGGGTACGTGCCGGTCCGCAGGACCTCGTACCAGCCCTGGTAGATCTGCTCGACGTCGCTGGTGACGTCGGGGCCGGGTATGACGACGATCCGGAAGACGGTGAGGAGTATCAGAAGACGGGTGAGGCCCCAGAAGATGAGGGGCTTGCGTATGCCGGTGTCGTCGGCGCTCGCCGTGGTGCCGGCGACCGCACCCGCAGCCGTGTCCGAACCCGTTCCCGCGGCTGTGGCCGTACCCGCGGCCGTGTCCGTAGCCGTTTCCGTAGCCGTGACAGTGCCTGCTCCGCCGCCCGTCATCCTGTCTTCGTCCTGTCCTGTCGGTCCGCCGGGGCGGAGGGTGGTGGTGCCGGGCTCGGGGCGCGATCGCGGTACTGTCGGCCACGATGCACAAGACCCTGATCGTAACCAACGACTTTCCGCCACGCCCTGGCGGAATCCAGGCATTCCTGCACAACATGGCGCTGCGTCTCGATCCCGATCGGATCGTGGTCTACGCCTCCACGTGGAAGCGCAGCCGCGAGGGGATCGAGGCGACCGCCGCGTTCGACGCGGACCAGCCTTTCACGGTGATCCGCGACCGCACCACCATGCTGCTGCCGACGCCCCGGGTCACCGCGCGGGCCACGGCGCTGCTGCGCGAGCACGGCTGCGAGTCGGTCTGGTTCGGCGCGGCCGCCCCGCTCGGCCTGATGGGCCCGGCGCTGCGGCGCGCGGGTGCGAAGCGGCTCGTCGCCACCACGCACGGGCACGAGGCGGGCTGGGCGCAGCTGCCGGCCGCCCGGCAGCTGCTGCGACGCATCGGCGAGGGCACGGACACCCTCACGTACCTCGGCGAGTACACGCGCTCGCGGATCGCCTCCGCCCTCACGCCGGCCGCGGCGGCGCGGATGACGCAGCTGCCGCCGGGCGTCGACGAGAAGACCTTCCACCCCGACTCCGGCGGCGCCGAGGTGCGCGAACGGCTCGGGCTCAGTGACCGCCCGGTGGTCGTGTGCGTGTCGCGGCTCGTGCCGCGCAAGGGGCAGGACACGCTGATCCTCGCCATGCCGGAGATCCTGCGCCGGGTGCCCGACGCGGTCCTGCTGATCGTCGGCGGCGGCCCGTACGAGAAGGAGCTGCGCGCCCTCGCGGACCGCACCGGCGTCGCCGCCTCCGTCCGCTTCACCGGCGCCGTCCCGTGGTCCGAACTCCCCGCCCACTACGGCGCCGGCGACGTCTTCGCCATGCCGTGCCGCACCCGCCGCGGCGGCCTCGACGTCGAGGGCCTCGGCATCGTCTACCTCGAAGCCTCCGCCACCGGCCTCCCGGTCGTGGCCGGCGACTCCGGCGGCGCCCCCGACGCCGTCCTCGACGGCGAGACCGGCTGGGTCGTCCGCGGTGGAGTCCCGGAGGAGACCGCCGACCGCGTCGCCACCCTCCTCCTCGACCCCGACCTGCGCGCCCGCATGGGCGAGCGCGGCCGCCGCTGGGTGGAGGAGCGCTGGCGCTGGGACCTCCTGGCGGAGCGCCTGCGGGAACTGCTGTAGGGACGGGCGCCAGGCGCGCGGCCCGGCGCCCGGCTCCGCCGGGCCGTGCCGCGCTACCCCGGCAGGTAGTCCGTCAGCGCGCACCCCGCCACGAGCAGCTTCTCGTTGCGGTAGCCGTCCGGGACCTTGAAGCCCTTCTCGCAGGTGAAGAGCAGCAGGCCGGCCTTCACCAGGGACTTGGCCGCCGCCGGGTCCGTCGTGGCCACGGCGAAGTCCTGGCCGAGCAGGAAGCGGGTGGCGTGGCCCGCGGCGGCGGCCTTCTTGGCGGCCTGCTGGAACTTCTCCATGTCGGAGAGGGACAGCAGGGTGAGCGTGTCCTCGGCGTCGTTGCCGCACACGCCGCGCTCCTTGACGGCCCAGGCCGGGTCCTTCGCCTCCAGGCCCATGGTGCCGCTGTCGCCGGTGCCGGTGCGCAGGTCGCTGCACATGGCGTGCGCGCCGACCAGCTTCTCGATGGCCGCCATGTCGCCGGCCGCGGGCAGGCCGGCGTCCTCGCCCCAGGAGCTGCACCCGGTGAGCGTGACGAGGGCGGTGAGGGCCGTGCCGAGGACGGCGGCGGTGCGCTTGAGCCGCATGACTGCCTTTCATGTCGTGTGATCGGAACGCCTGTACGGAGCCGTCCGATCCGAACGGCCGTAAGGAGCCGTCCGTACGGAACGGTCTGTGCGGAATGGTCCGTTCCGGACCGAGGTGCGCGAAACGCCCCCGGCCGGCCCGTGCCCGGGCCCACCAGGGGCGTTTCGACGACCGTCAGACCGGTCGGACCAGTCGGACTGTCAGGCCGAGTAGATCGCCTCGATCTCGTCGGCGAAGTCCTTCGCCACCACATTCCGCTTCAGCTTCAGCGACGGGGTGATGTGCCCCGCCTCCTCCGTGAACTGCGCCGACAGGATACGGAACTTCCGCACCGACTCCGCCTTCGAGACCGCCGCGTTGCCGTCGTCCACCGCCCGCTGGACCTCGGCGAGCAGCTCCGGGTCCTCGCGCAGCGACGCCGCCGTCGAACCGGCCGGCTTGCCGTGCTCGGCCGCCCAGCGGCCCAGGAACTCCTCGTCGAGCGTGACGAGCGCGCCCACGAACGGACGCCCGTCGCCGACCACCATGCACTCACCGACGAGCGCGTGCGCGCGGATCCGGTCCTCGATGACCGCCGGGGCGACGTTCTTGCCGCCCGCCGTCACCAGGATCTCCTTCTTCCGGCCGGTGATCGCGAGGTAGCCGTCCTCGTCGAGCGTGCCGATGTCACCGGTGTGGAACCAGCCGTCCGCCAGCGCCTCCGCCGTCGCGGCCTCGTTGTTCCAGTAGCCGGTGAAGACGTGCTCGCCGTGCAGCAGCACCTCGCCGTCGTCGGCGATCCGGACCACCGAACCCGGCAGCGGCTGCCCGACCGTGCCGATCTTCTGCCGGTCCCACGGGTTGAACGCGGTCGCCGCGCACGACTCCGTCAGGCCGTAGCCCTCCAGGACCGTGAAGCCGATGCCCCGGAAGAAGTGGCCGAGCCGCTCGCCCAGCGGCGCGCCGCCGGAGATCGCGTACTCGCCGCGCCCGCCGAGGACGGCGCGCAGCTTCCCGTACACCAGCTTGTCGAAGATCTTGTGCTTCAGCCGCAGACCGAAGGACGGGCCCTGCGGGGTGCTCAGCGCGCGGCTGTACGCGATCGCCGTGTGCGCGGCCCTGTCGAAGATCTTGCCCTTGCCGTCGGCCTGCGCCTTGGCGCGGGCCGAGTTGTAGACCTTCTCGAAGACGCGCGGGACGCCGAGGATCAGCGTCGGCTTGAAGGACGCCAGCTCGTCGGTCAGTGTCTTGATGTCCGGCAGACAGCCCAGCTTGATCGGCGCCATCACGCAGCCGACCTCGATCAGCCGGCCGAAGACGTGCGCGGCCGGCAGGAACAGCAGCGCCGAGGACTCGCCGGTCCGGAACAGCGGCTTCAGCCGCTCCACCACGTTGCCGCACTCGGCGAAGAAGGCACGGTGGGTCAGCACACAGCCCTTGGGGCGGCCGGTGGTGCCCGAGGTGTAGACGATCGTCGCCGGGTCGTCCGCGTGCGCCGTGGACATCCGCTGGTCGAGCAGCTCGTCGGAGACGTCCGCGCCGGTGGCCGTGAGCTGCGCGACCGCGTCGTCCTCGATCTGCCAGAGGCCCTTGAGGCCCGGCAGGTTCGCCTGCACGGACTCCACGGCGGCCCGGTGCGCCGCGCTCTCGACGAGCACCAGCGTCGCGCCCGAGTCACCGAGGATCCACTGGATCTGCTCCGGCGAGCTGGTCTCGTACACCGGCACGGTCACCGCGCCCGCGCTCCAGATCGCGAAGTCGAGCAGCACCCACTCGTAGCGGGTACGGGAGAGCAGCGCGACCCGGTCGCCCGGCTCGATCCCGGCCGCGATCAGCCCCTTCGCCGCGCCCCGGACCTCGGCGAGGAACTGCTTCGCGGTGACGTCGACCCAGGCGCCCGCCACCTTCTTCGCCATCACGGCGACATCTGGGTGCTGGGAGGCGTTGCGGCGGATGAGATCCGTCAGGTTGCCGTCCGTGGGGACCTCGTACAGGGCCGGAAGGCTGAACTCGCGCAAGACTGCTGCTCCTCATCGGGCGCCGGGGCCACGGCTCTGTGTGATGCACCGGTGCGGTCCAAGATCGGGCAGGGTGCTCTGGGTGGGGGTGAGCACGACTGGACTGCCCGGACGTTACCCATCAGTACGTGGTTCCCGATAGGGGGTCCTGGCCAGATGTTCCATGCGTCACACATATATGGCGTTCCTGGCCGCACAGTAGTCGACCGCTTTCCCGACTCCCAAGTAACCGCAGGTCGCAACCCCTAGGCTGACGTCATGAGGATCAACGTGGTGAGCGACGTGCACGGCAACACCGCAGCCCTCGCCCGGGCGGGGGACGGCGCCGACGCGCTGATATGCCTCGGCGACCTGGTGCTCTTCCTCGACTACGCCGACCACAGCCGCGGCATCTTCCCCGACCTCTTCGGCGTCGAGAACGCCGACCTCATCGTCGAGCTGCGCACCGCCCGCCGCTTCGACGAGGCCCGCGACCTCGGGCGACGGCTCTGGGGCGAGCTCGGCATCGACCGCGCCGCCGCCATCGAGTCCGCCGTCCGCCGCCAGTACGCCGAGATGTTCGCCGCCTTCCCCGACCCGACGTACGCCACCTACGGCAACGTCGACGTGCCCGGCCTCTGGCCCGAGTTCGCCGGCCCCGGCACGAGGGTCCTCGACGGCCAGCGCGTCGAGCTCGGCGGCCTCGTCTTCGGCTTCGTCGGCGGCGGCCTGCACAGCCCCATGCGCACCCCGTACGAGATCTCCGAAGAGGACTACGCGGCCAAGGTCGAGGCCCTCGGCGAGGTCGACGTGCTCTGCTCCCACATCCCGCCGGACGTCCCCGAGCTCACCTACGACACCGTCGCCCGCCGCTTCGAACGCGGCAGCCGCGCCCTCCTCGACGCCATCCACCGCGTCCGCCCCCGCTACGCCCTCTTCGGCCACGTCCACCAGCCGCTCCACCGCCGGATGCGGATCGGCGCGACCGAGTGCGTCAACGTCGGGCACTTCGCGGCGACAGGGCGCCCGTGGACGCTGGAGTGGTGACAGCGGAGTGGTGACGGGGCCCCGAGAGCGGCGCGATAGCCTTCACGCTGAAGACTGAAGACGAGTCGCGTCCATACGAGGAGCCCCCGCGATGGCGGAACACACCAGCTCGAGCATCACCATCGAGGCGGCCCCGGCCGAGGTCATGGGCGTCATCGCCGACTTCGCCCGCTACCCCGAGTGGACGGGCGAGGTGAAGGAGGCCGAGGTCCTGGAGACCGACCCGGCCGGCCGCGCACAGAAGGTCCGCCTCCTCCTCGACGCCGGCGCCATCAAGGACGACCACACCCTCGCGTACACCTGGACCGGCGACAACGAGGTCTCCTGGACCCTCGTCAAGTCCCAGATGCTCCGCGCCCTCGACGGCTCCTACCGCCTCGCCCCGGCGTCGGGCGGTGCGGCCACCGAGGTCACGTACCAGCTGACGGTGGACGTCAAGATCCCCATGCTCGGCATGATCAAGCGCAAGGCGGAGAAGGTCATCATCGACCGCGCACTGGCGGGCCTGAAGCAGCGCGTCGAATCGGGCAAGTAGCCCCGACCCGACCCAGGCACCCGGGCTGCCCCCACGCCCGCTGCGGGGTTGCCCCCGCCTCGGGGCGTCGCTCACCCCACCACCCCCGTTGTGGGCATTCGTTCCGCTGGGGCGGAACGGGTGGGCACAACGGAACGGCGTCCCGTGCCGGGCCTAGGCTCCTCGCGCGTTGACGCCCGCCCCGACGGCGACGCGGTCGTGGTGCGGGTCCAGGCACAAGGGGCGGAGGCGCTGCCAAGCGCGATGTTCCGTGTGCCCACCCGTCCCGCCCTGCGGGACGATTGCCCACACAAGGGGGGCGGGGGTGGGCGGCGGACGGCTGCCCACGCCGGCCGGGCGGGGCGAGACGGTTGACCACGGCGAAGGCCGCGCGCGAGGCGCGCCCGGGCGCCGGGGCCGGCGGGCGCCGCCGGTACCGTCGGCGCATGCGGATCATTCTTGTCACCGGTACGGGCGGCGCCGGCCGTACCACCGTCGCCTCAGGCACCGCCCTCGCCGAGGCCCGCGCAGGCCATCGCGTGCTCCTCGTCTCCGGCGAGGAGTCCGGGCTCCCGGTGGGCGAGGCCCCGGCGGGGAGCCCTCGCCCGGTGCGGCTGACGGAGCCGGGGAGTCCCGAGGGCGGCGGTACGGCCGAGGAAGGCATCGCGCACCCCGCCGGCGGCGCGGCCGAGAGCGGAGCCCCGGGCGCCACCGGCGGCGGCGCGGCCGAGCAAAGCGCCCCGCCCGCCGCCGCGCGCCCCGCCGGCAGTCTTCACGTCCTCGTTCCCGACCCCGTCGGCGACTTCCGGCGTGAGTTCCTCGCCTTCCAGGCCCGCTCCACCGCCGCGCTCGACCTGCTCGGCGCCGCGCCCCTGGAGGAGGCCGAGCTGACCGAGCTGCCCGGCAGCGGGCAGGTCGCGCTGCTGCGGGCGCTCAGGGACGCGGCGGCCGGGGACTGGGACCTGGTCGTGGTCGAGCTGCCGCCGGTGCGCGAGGCGCTGACGCTGCTCGCGCTGCCCGAGCAGCTCCGCCGCTATCTGCGCCGCCTGCTCCCGCCCGAGCGCCAGGCCGCCCGCGCGCTGCGCCCGATGCTCGCCCAGCTCGCCGGCGTACCGCTGCCCGCGCAGTGGCTGTACGAGACCACCGGCCGCTGGGAGGCGGAGCTGGCCGCCGTCCAGGACGTCGTCGACTCCCCGCGCACCGCCGTCCGGCTCGTCGTCGAACCGGGCCCCGCCGCCACCGGCGCCCTGCGCACCGCCCGCCTCGGGCTCGCGCTCCAGGGCCTCGCCCTCGACGGCGTCGTCGCCAACCGCGTACTGCCCGACGGCTCGGCCGACCCGTGGTTCGCCGGGCTCGCCGCCGAACAGCACCGCCACCTCGCCGCCCTGCGCGAGGACCACCCGGAGCTGCACGAGCTGCCGCACCTCGGGCGCCAGGTCCGCGGCCCCGAGGACCTCGTCCTGCTCGCCGTGCCGGTCGCCCTGGCCCGTACGAAGGCGCCCGCCTGGACCGTCGAGGACCGGCGCGCCGAGGACGGCATCCTCGTCTGGCACGTCCCGCTGCCCGGCGCCGTCAAGGACGGGCTCTCCCTCGTCCGCCGCGGCGACGAACTCCTCCTCGCCGTCGGCCCGTTCCGCCGCGCCGTCCCGCTGCCCGCCGCACTGCGCCGCTGCACCGTCACCGGCGCCGGACTCGTCGACGGCGACCTGCGGATCCGGTTCACCCCCGACCCCGGCCTCTGGCCGAGGACCGCTCCCTGAGCCCCTCCCGGGCGTGTACCGTCGACCGTAGAAGCCCAAAGGAGTACGCCATGAGCGACAGCGACCAGGACGCCTGGGCCAAGGCCTGCGCCGAGGACCTGGAGGCCGAGAAGGCCCGTCGCCGCGCCCGGCAGGGCGAGGAGCCGGGCACCCCGGCCGAGGAGTTCCGCAAGCTCTTCGAGGCAGTCGCCGACAAACTCTCCGGAACCCTGGGCGGCACGCTCGGCGGCCCCGCCGCCGGCCAGGCCGCGGCCACCGTCCAGCAGGTCGTCCAGCAGGCGAAGGCCCTCGTCGAGCCCGTCATCGAGCGCAACCCGCAGGTCTTCGACCACCTCGCGGCCGCCGGGAACGAGCTGCTCGCCGCCTACCGCTCCGCCGTCCAGGGCCACGAGTCGCGCTGGACGCGCGGCGACACCCGGGAGGCGACGGGAGCCGGCGCCGACACCGACACCACCCCGAAGGACGAGGTCAAGGACGAGGGCAGGGACGACCGCAAGGACGAGGGCCCCGGTACCGGCCAGCACATCGACCTGGACTGATCCCGGACTGCTCAGGAGGCCGGTCCTCCTCGGGTACGGTGGGCCTTAGCGGGGCTCGACCGAAAACTGAGGGACACATGGGACTCACCATCGGCGTCGACATCGGCGGCACGAAGATCGCGGCCGGCGTGGTCGACGAGGAGGGCAACATCCTCGACACGCACACCGTGCCCACGCCGCCGACCCCCGAGGGCATCGTCGACGCCATCTGCGCCGCGGTCTCCGAGGCCGGCAAGGGGTACGAGATCGAGGCCGTCGGCATCGGAGCCGCGGGCTACGTCGACGACAAGCGCGCCACCGTCCTCTTCGCGCCGAACATCCACTGGCGGCACGAGCCGCTGAAGGACAAGGTCGAACAGCGCGTCGGCCTTCCCGTCGTCGTCGAGAACGACGCCAACGCCGCCGCCTGGGGCGAGTACCGCTTCGGCGCCGGCCAGGGCCACGAGGACGTCATCTGCATCACGCTGGGCACCGGCCTCGGCGGCGGCATCATCATCGGCAACAAGCTGCGCCGCGGCCGCTTCGGCGTGGCCGCCGAGTTCGGCCACATCCGGGTCGTCCCGGACGGCCTGCTGTGCGGCTGCGGCAGCCAGGGCTGCTGGGAGCAGTACGCCTCCGGCCGCGCCCTGGTCCGCTACGCGAAGCAGCGCGCCGCCGCCACCCCCGAGAACGCCACGGTGCTCCTCGGTCTCGGCGACGGCACCCCCGAGGGCATCGAGGGCAAGCACGTCAGCGAGGCCGCCCGCGCGGGCGACAAGGTCGCCATCGACTCCTTCCGCGAGCTCGCCCGCTGGGCCGGCGCCGGCCTCGCGGACCTGGCGTCGCTCTTCGACCCGTCGGCGTTCATCGTCGGCGGTGGCGTCTCCGACGAGGGCGAGCTGGTCCTCGACCCGATCCGCAAGTCCTTCCGGCGCTGGCTGATCGGCGGCCGTTACCGGCCGCACGCCCAGGTCCTCGCCGCGAAGCTCGGCAACAAGGCCGGACTCGTCGGCGCGGCCGACCTGGCCCGCCAGGGCTGAGCAGGCCCTTCACGCCGGTGCCCGCCGCGCCCTCTGGGGCTCGGCGGGCACCGGCGTCTATGTTGACCGCATGGCGATCAGTGAGCTGCCCAACTCCCGCACCGAACCCGACGGTTCGGCCGTCGTCCGGGTCCTCTCGTACAACGTGCGCTCGATGCGCGACGACGAGGACGCCCTCGCCCGGGTGATCCGGGCCTGCGCCCCCGACCTGGTCTTCGTCCAGGAGGCCCCGCGCTTCTTCCGCTGGCGCAAGCACGCGGCCCGGCTCGCCGCCAAGTGCGACCTCGTCATCCTGAGCGGCGGCGCGACCGCCGCCGGGCCGATGCTGCTGTGCTCGCTGCGGGCCACCGTCGAGCACACCGAGGACGTGCTCCTTCCGCTCACCCCCGGCCGGCACCGACGCGGCCTCGCCACCGCCGTGGTCCGCCTCGGCGGCGCGCGCGTCGGGCTCGTCAGCTGCCATCTGAGCCTGTACGCGGACGAGCGCCACGCCCAGGCCGGCCTGCTCCTGGACCGGGTGGCCGCGCTCGGCACGCCGTACGCGATCGTCGCCGGCGACCTCAACGAGCGCCCCGGCGGCCGCGCCTGGACCCGCCTGACCAAGGAACTCCAGGACGGCCGCGCGGCCGCCCCCTGGGGCACCGAACCCACCTGGCCGGCCCAGGCCCCCGACCGCCGCATCGACGCGATCCTCGCCACCCCGGGCGTCGAGTTCCTGGCCTGCGGCGTCCCGACCGACCTCGACCCGAAAGACCTGCAAACGGCGACGGACCACCTGCCGGTGCTGGCGGTGGTCCGTATCCCGGCGAGCCCGGCCGGGGCGTCGGCCTGAGCCCCGGCGTCGGCGGCCGGAGGCGGCCGCAGCCCTCCGAAGCCCGTGAGGCGCCCCGGCGCCGAGCGGTGCGAGCGCGGGCGTCGGGAGGCCCCGGCGGCTACACCACCGCGCCCCGGCCCGGGTCGTCGAAGCCGTCGTCGTCCTCGTCGTCGCTCTTCATCCGGGCCACCAGGGTCACGAAGCCGCCCAGGAAGCCGCCCACGCACAGCGTGGTCAGCCACCAGGTCATGTCCCACTGGAGCAGCACGGCGAGCAGCATCAGGACCGGGCCGCCGACCACCGCGAGCCAGGCGAACTTGGTCGTGGTGTCGGCCTCCGGCAGCGGCGGCGGCTCCGGCGGGACGAAGTGGCCCTCGTCGGCCGCGCCGCCGTCGCCCTCGTCCGGTTCGGCCGGCGAGTAGTCGCGCGGGCCGCCCGTGCCCACGCCCGGCGCGAACACGATCGACGAGCCGAGCGCCGGCCTGTCCGGCTCGGCGGGCGGCTCCGGCTTGCGGAACTTGTCCGGCTTCTCCGGCGACTCGGAGGCGGCGCCGCGCCCCGGCGCCACCGTCCCGCCGTCGTCGGGCGCGTCCGGCAGGTCCGGCAGCGCCAGGTCCTGCACCGGACGGTCCGGACGGAAGGGGCGCGCGCCCGGAGGGTCCGCGGGCTCCTCGCCGTACCCGGCGACGATCGCGGCCCAGGCCGCCTCCTCGTCGATGGGCTGCGGCTCGCGCTCCCCGTCCTGCTGATCAGCCACCGCTCGCGCTTCCCTTCTCGACGTCCTCGACCATGCCGACGTACTCGGCCTTTCCGACCTGCTCGACCTGCTCGACCTATGTGGTCGTCTCGGCCAGCTCGACCTGCTCGACCCACGTGGTCGTCTCGGCCTTGTCGGCCTGCTCGACCTACTTGGTCTTCTCGGCCTTCCCGGCCTTCTCACCGGAGAGCTCCGGAGCGAGCCGGGTCACGAACGCCCAGCTCTCCTCGAAGATCCGCTCCGCGTCATGGTCCAACGTCGCCACGTGGTAGCTCTGTTCCAGCAGGATCTCCTTGACGTCCGTCGACGACACCCGGCTGAGGATGCGCGCCGAGTCGGCCGGCGGCACCACATGGTCCTGCGGGCTGTGCAGCAGCACCATCGGCTGCGTGACCTGCGGCAGCTCTCCGTCGACGACCTGGAAGAAGCGCCGCAGCGAGTGCGCCGCGTGCAGCGGCACCCGCTCGTAGCCGGTCTCGGCCACGCCCGGCTTCGCGATGTCGCTGGCGATGCCCTTCGTGGACGGGACGAGGTGACGGACGACCGGCAGCGCGCGCGCCATGACGCCGTGCACCTTGTTGCCCGGGTTCACGAGCACGATGCCGCTGATCGCGTCGCCGTGCCGCGCGGCGAGCCGCAGCGTCAGCGCGCCGCCCATCGACAGGCCCATCACGAAGACCCGCGTGCAGCGCGCGGTGAGCTCGCGCAGCTCGCGGTCCACCTCCGCGTACCAGTCGTGCCAGGTGGTGAGCTGCATGTCCTGCCAGCGGGTGCCGTGTCCGGGCAGCAGCGGCAGCGAGACCGTCAGCCCGCGCCCGGCCAGATACTCGGCCCAGGGGCGCAGCGACTGCGGGGAACCGGTGAATCCGTGACAGAGGAGGACGCCGACCTCTCCGCCCTCGTGGCGGTACGGCTCGGCTCCAGGAAGGACCGACACGGGGTCTCCTGTTCGGTGTTCGACTACGGAAGGGGAAGGGTTTCACCGTACGCGACCGGACCGACACCGACCAGGGCCGTTCGCACGAAGCAGCGGCGCCCGCGGCGGTCCCGTCCCGCCCTCAAGGGATAAGGTCGTCGTGACGGCACACGGAAGGCATGACGAGTTGATCTACGGCGCTATGAAGTTCTCCCTCGGAGGGTCCCTGAAGATCGCCTTCAGGCCCTGGGTGGAGGGCCTCGAGAACATTCCCGCCGAGGGGCCGGCGATCCTCGCGAGCAACCACCTGTCCTTCTCGGACTCCTTCTTCCTGCCCGCCGTGCTCGACCGCAAGGTCACCTTCATCGCCAAGGCCGAGTACTTCACGAGCCCCGGCGTCAAGGGCAAGCTGACGGCCGCCTTCTTCAAGGGCGTCGGCCAGCTCCCGGTCGACCGCTCCGGCGCGCGCGGCGCGGGCGAGGCGGCGATCAAGGCCGGCATCGAGGTCATCGAGTCGGGCGGCCTGTTCGGCATCTATCCGGAGGGCACCCGCTCGCCCGACGGACGGCTCTACCGCGGCAAGCCCGGCGGTCTCGCCCGCGTGGCGCTCGCCACCGGCGCGCCGGTGATCCCGGTCGCCATGATCGACACCGAGAAGATCCAGCCGCCCGGCAAGATCGTGCCCAAGCTGATGCGCCCGGGCATCCGGATCGGCAAGCCGCTCGACTTCAGCCGCTACCAGGGCATGGAGGGCGACCGCTTCATCCTGCGCTCGGTGACCGACCAGGTCATGTACGAGATCATGAAGCTGTCCGGCCAGGAGTACGTGGACATCTACGCGACCGCCGCCAAGCGGCAGATCGCGGACGCCGAGAAGGCCGCCAAGGAGGCCGTCAAGGCCGAGATCGCGGCACGGGAAGAGTCCGGCGCCTGACCCTCTAGGAGGGGGCGCCCGGGGGTGGTGGGGGAGATGGCCAGGCGCGAACGTGTCGTGCGCATGTCGGTGGAGCAGCCGCTGTGGCGCGCGCTCACCGCGTACCGCGTCCTCACCATGGGGTACGCCGTACTGCTGTGCGTCTTCGGCTGGCGGCACTACGAGCGGCCCTGGGTCGCGGTCGCGTACCTCGCCGTGCTGTGCCTGTGGACCCTCGCCACGCTTCCCCAGGTGGCGAACGCGGCCAGCTGCACGAGGCGCTTCCTGGTCGCCGACCTCACCATCGCCCTCACCGGCATCCTGCTCACCCCGCTCGCGGACGAGCAGGTGCGGTCGGTGGACAGCTCCACCCTGCCGTCGATATGGACCGCCGGTGCCGTCCTCGCCTACGCCATCAAGGGCGGCTGGCGCTGGGCCGGCCTGGCGTCCTCGCTGGTCGCCGTCGCCAACGTCGTCGAGCGAGGCCACCCCACCCGCGACACCCTGCACAACGTGCTGCTCGTCTGGGTCGCCTCGATCGCCATCGGTTACGTGGTCGAGGTCGCCCGCGCCTCCGAGCGCACCCTCGCCCGCGCCCTGGAGATCGAGGCCGCGACCCGCGAACGGGAGCGGCTCGCCCGGGACATCCACGACAGCGTGCTCCAGGTCCTCGCCATGGTGCAGCGGCGCGGCACCGCCCTCGGCGGCGAGGCCGCCGAGCTGGGCCGGATGGCCGGCGAGCAGGAGGTCGCGCTGCGCACCCTGGTGGCCGGCGGGCTCATCCGTACCTCGTACGTCTCCGAGGACGAGTCCGAGGGCGCGGTCGTACGGCTGGTGGAGGAGCCGGAGGGGCCGGAGTCCGCGTCGGAGGACGTCGACCTGCGCACCCTGCTCGCCCCGCGCGCCGGTGCCCGGGTCACCCTCGCCGACCCCGGTGCCCCCGTTCCGCTGCCCGCCCCGGCCGCCCGCGAACTGGCCGCGGCCGTCGGCGCCGCCCTGGACAACGTGCGGGTGCACGCGGGCGAGGCGGCCCGGGCCTGGATCCTGGTCGAGGACTGGGGCGACGAGGTGATCGTGACCGTACGGGACGACGGCCCCGGCATCCCCGAGGGCCGGCTGGTGCAGGCCGAGGGCGAGGGGCGGATGGGCGTGGCCCTGTCCATCCGGGGCCGGCTGCGTGACCTCGGCGGCACCGCCGAGCTGATCTCGGTCCCGGGCCAGGGCACCGAAGTGGAACTGAAGGTCCCGCGCGCGCCGCGGGAACAGCGGGGGAAGGCAGGAGCGAAGTGAGCGAGCAGCAGGCAGTGGAACAGCAGCGGCCGATCAGGGTCATGGTGGTCGACGACCATCCGATGTGGCGGGACGCGGTCGCCCGCGACCTCGGCGAGGCCGGCCTCGACGTCGTCGCCACGGCGGGCGACGGCGAGCAGGCCGTCCGCCGCGCCGCCGCGGCCGACCCCGACGTCCTCGTCCTCGACCTGAACCTGCCGCTCAAGCCGGGCGTCCAGGTCTGCAAGGAGCTCGTCGGCGCCAACCCGCGGCTGCGCGTCCTCGTGCTCTCGGCGAGCGGCGAGCACGCCGACGTCCTGGAGGCCGTGAAGTCCGGCGCCACCGGCTATCTGCTGAAGTCGGCCAGCACGGAGGAGCTGCTCGACGCGGTCCGCCGCACCGCCGTCGGCGACCCGGTCTTCACGCCGGGCCTGGCCGGCCTGGTCCTCGGCGAGTACCGCCGGCTCGCCTCCGAGCCCGCCCCGGCCACCGGCGCCGACGAGCCGAAGGCCCCGCGGCTCACCGAGCGCGAGACCGAGGTGCTGCGCCTGGTCGCCAAGGGCCTGAGCTACAAGCAGATCGCCGAACGGCTCGTCATCTCCCACCGCACGGTGCAGAACCACGTGCAGAACACCCTCGGCAAGCTCCAGCTGCACAACCGCGTGGAGCTCGTCCGGTACGCCATCGAGGTCGGCCTCGACGACGCCTGACCGCCGGGATCCCCCTCGGGATTCACTCTCTTCGCCGTCTCGGGGCGGCCCGCGCCACCACTAGCGTGGGCCGCATCCCCTCAGGAGCCCCACGTACGGCGAAGGAGCGTGCCCATGCGCGTCGGTGTGCTGACCGGCGGAGGCGACTGCCCCGGACTCAACGCGGTGATCCGCGCCGTGGTCCGCAAGGGCGTCCAGGAGCACGGCTGGAGCCTCACCGGCTTCCGCGACGGCTGGCGCGGGGTGGTCGAGGGCGACACCGTCCCGCTCGACGTCCGTGCCGTCCGCGGCCTCCTGCCGCGCGGCGGCACCGTGCTCGGCTCCTCCCGCACCGACCCCTTCGCCCTCCCCGACGGCGTCCGCCGGATCCGGGAGCAGCTGGCCAAGCACCGCACCGACGCGCTGGTCGTGGTCGGCGGCCGCGGCACCCTCGGCGTCGCCGCCCGGCTGCACGCCGAGCACGGGCTGCCCTGTGTGGGCGTCCCCAAGACCATCGACAACGACCTGTCGGCCACCGACTGGACCTTCGGCTTCGACACCGCCGTCGGCATCGCCACCGAGGCCATCGACCGGCTCCACACCACCGCCGACTCGCACCGCCGGGTCCTGGTCGTCGAGGTGATGGGCCGCCACACCGGCTGGATCGCGCTGCACGCCGGACTCGCCGGCGGCGCCAACGTCATCCTCGTGCCCGAGCAGCGCTTCGACCTCGACCAGGTGCTCGCCTGGGTCGCCTCCCGCTTCTCCGCCACCTACGCCCCGATCCTCGTCGTCGCCGAGGGCGCCCGGCCGCGCGCCGGCGGGCCCGGCGCGGGCCCGGTGGGGGCGTGGCTGGCCGCCGAGATCGAGCGGCGCACCGGCAAGGAGGCCCGCACCACGGTCCTCGGCCACGTCCAGCGCGGCGGCAGCCCGAGCGCCTTCGACCGCTGGCTGGCCACCCGGTTCGGACTGCACGCGGTGGACGCGGTCAGGGACGGGGCGTACGGGACGATGGTCGCCCTGCGCGGTACGGAGGTGGTCCGGGTCCCGCTGTCGGCGGCGACCGGCCGGCTCAAGACGGTCGACCCGGGGCGGTACGCGGAGGCGGGGATCTTCTTCGGCTGAGCCGCCCGCGACGCCGAGCCGTATATTCACCCTTGAGCGGACAAAACCGGCACGACCCAGGAGGGGCCCGTGGAGATCCTGGCATTCGGCGTGCAGACGGACGAGAAGCCGCTCATGGAGAAGGCGTTCGAGGGCCGTCACGAGGTCCGCTGCCTGGGCGTCTTCCTCACCGAGGACACCGCCGCCATCGCCGCCGGCCACGAGGTCATCTCCACCAGCGTCAACGCCGACCTGAACCACCGGGTGCTGCGGACCCTCGCCGCCGGCGGCACCCGGATGATCGCCCAGCGCTCCACCGGCTTCAACAACATCGACCTCGACGTGGCCGAGCGGCTCGGCCTCACCGTCGCCCGCGTCTCGTACTACTCCCCGTACTCCGTCGCCGAGTTCGCCTGGACCCTCGCCATGGCGGTCAACCGGCGGATCGTCCGCGCCTCCAACCGGACCCGCGACTTCGACTTCCGGCTCGACGGACTCATGGGCCGCGACCTGCGCGGCCGGACGGTCGGCGTGCTCGGCACCGGCAAGATCGGCGAGGCGTTCACCCGGATCGCCCACGGCTTCGGCATGCGGCTGCTCGGCTGGGACATCGCCGAGAACCCCGCCTGCGTCGAACTCGGCATGAAGTACGTGGACAAGGAGCGCATCCTCACCGAGGCCGACCTCGTCAGCCTGCACGTCCCGCTGCTCCCGGCCACCCACCACCTCGTCGACGCCGCCGCCCTGCGCTCCATGAAGGACGACGCCATCCTGGTGAACTCCAGCCGCGGCGGCCTCGTCGACACCGAGGCCCTCGTCGGCGAACTGCGCGCGGGCCGCTTCACCGGGGTCGGCCTCGACGTGTACGAGGCGGAGGCCGGGCTCTTCTTCCTCGACAAGTCCCTCGCGGGCGTCGAGGACGACACGCTGGCCCGCCTGGTGACCTTCCCGAACGTGGTGGTCACCTCCCACCAGGCGTACTACACGGCCGAGGCGGTCGGCCAGATCATCGACACCACGGTCCAGAACGTCCTCGACTACCGCGCGGGACGGCACAGCGAGAACGTCCTGGTACCGAGGGGCTGACCCTCAGACGAGCACACCCGCCAGGAGCGACGCGGTCACCGCGGCCCCGTCCATCGTCAGCACCGACTCCGGATGGAACTGGACGCCCGCGAAGCCGGGTCCGCGCAGCGCGTGCACCTCGTCCGTCGCCGTGTCCCGGCTCACCTCGATCCGGTGCAGCGCCAGCTCCGTCGCCGTGCGCTCGTCGCACCGCGCCGTGAAGCTGTTGTAGAAGCCGACCGTCTGCTCCTGCCCGAACAGGTCGATCCGCACCTGCGCGCCCTGGAACGGCGTCTGCTTCCGCACGATCTCCAGGCCCAGCTCGGCCGCGATCAGCTCGTGGCCCAGGCACACGCCGAGCAGGCCGTGCCGGTGCTCGCGCAGCAGCTCCGCGGTCAGCCCGCGCAGAAAGCGCATCTTCGGGTCGGCCGCGTCCTGCGGGTCGCCCGGGCCGGGGCCGAGGACCACCGGACCGTCGTGGGCGAGGGCCAGCTCGCGAAGGCCCGGCTCGTCGTAGCGGAGGACGGACACGTCCAGGCCGGACGAGCGCAGCAGATGCGCCAGCATCGCCGTGAACGTGTCCTCGGCGTCGACGACCAGCGCGTGCCCGGACAGCTCCGCCGAGCTCCCCCAAGCTCTCAACTCCGTTCGAGCAGGGGGGTCCCCCATCTGCATCCGCAGCCAGAACGGCGCCAGGTCCGCCCGCCGGGCGTCGAGCGCCGCCCGCACCCGCGGGTCCTCGGCCAGCCGGGCCGGCGCCGCGCCCTCCTCGCGCGGCCGCCCCTCCCGCACCCCGAGCGCGGCCAGCACGCCCGCCGCCTTCGCGTGCGTCTCGGCGACCTCGCCCGCGGGGTCCGAGTGCCGGACGAGCGTGGCGCCGACGGGTACCCGCAGGGTGCCGTCGGCGGCGATGTCGGCGGTACGGATGAGGATGGGGGAGTCCAGGGTCTGCGCCCCGTTCTCGTCGGTGCCGAGCAGCGCGAGCGCGCCGGCGTAATAGCCGCGGCCGCCGACCTCGTGGCGCCCGATGACCCGGCACGCGTTCTGCAGCGGTGAGCCGGTCACGGTCGCCGCGAACATCGTCTCGCGCAGCACCTCCCGCACGTCGAGCGAGGAGCGGCCGCGCAGCTCGTACTCCGTATGGGCGAGATGCGCCATCTCCTTCAGCCGCGGTCCGATCACCACCCCGCCCCGGTCGCCGACCGTGCACATCATCTTCAGCTCCTCGTCGACGACCATCGACAGCTCCTCGGTCTCCTTGCGGTCGGCCAGGAACGCGAGCAGGTCCTCGGGCGTCGGCGCGGCGCCCGCCGGATAGCGGTAGGTGCCGCTGATCGGGTTCATCACGACCGTGCCCCCGGACATCCGCACGTGCACCTCCGGGCTGGCGCCGACGAGCGTGCGGTCCCCGGTGTGGACGACGAAGGTCCAGTACGCGCCGCGCTCGCCCGCGAGCAGCCGCCGGAACAGCGCCAGCGCGTCGGCCCGCCCGAAGCCCGGGATCTCGCCGGTGAAGGTGCGCCGGATGACGAAGTTCGCGCCCTCGCCGCGCCCGATCTCCTCGTCGATCACCCGCCGCACGATCCGCCCGTACTCCTCGTCGGACACGTCGAAGCCGCCGCCCTCGACCCGTACGGCACGGTCCGGGAGCTGCGCGAGGGCGTCGGCGAGCGGCAGCTCGTACGCCTCCTCGGCGGCCAGGACGGCCAGCGGCGTGCCGTCGTCGCGCACGTCGAACCCGCGCTCCCGGATCTGCCGGAACGGCACGAGCGCCAGCGTCGGCAGCTCACGGCGCACGGGCAGCTCGGCGAGCCGCTCGGCCTCGTGCACGGGGCCGATGAGCACCTCGACGGTGTCGTGGTCACGGCCGGGGGTGCGGCGGCGCAGCAGCGCGAACGGGGGGCAGGAGTCGTCGAGGAGACGGGAGAGGTCGAAACGGGGGAGATCCATGGGCGTTCCTTCCGGGGATCGGGGCGATCGGGGAGAGGAACGGCCTCGCGGGTACGAGAAAGGCCGCCCCTCGGGCGGCCTTCGCGTGGTTTCGGTGTACGCGCAGTCAGTGGGCCGCCGGATGAGCGGTCCACCACCAGTTCTGGGTCGTCTGCGTGAACATGGCGCCGATCGTAGCCCACGCCCCCGTGTCGGGTCCGTCTGTTTCGTCGCTTCCGCTGTATTCGTCTCATCAGGCGGTCACTGGCGTGGACGAGGGCCTCGGACCCGTACTGTGGTGACGTGACCGTGAACGCTGATACCCACGCCGTCGCCAAGGCGACCTGGCGAGACCTGCCCGCGGCGCAGCAGCCTGAGTACCCCGATGCCGAGGCTCTGCGCGACGTCGTCGCGGAGCTCGAGTCCTATCCTCCGCTCGTCTTCGCCGGCGAGTGCGACCAACTGCGCGCCCGGATGGGAGCCGTCGCCCGTGGCGAGGCGTTCCTCCTCCAGGGTGGCGACTGCGCCGAGGCCTTCGACGCCGTCTCCGCCGACCACATCCGTGCCAAGCTGAAGACGCTGCTCCAGATGAGCGCCGTCCTCACGTACGCGGCCTCCGTGCCCGTCGTGAAGGTCGGCCGCATCGCCGGGCAGTACTCCAAGCCGCGTTCCAAGGGGACCGAGACCCGCGACGGCGTGACGCTCCCGACCTACCGGGGCGACTCCGTCAACGGCTTCGACTTCACCGAGGCCGCCCGGGTCCCGGACCCGGAGCGCCTGAAGCGGATGTACCACGCGTCCTCGTCGACGCTGAACCTGGTCCGCGCCTTCACCACCGGTGGCTACGCCGACCTGCGCCAGGTGCACGCCTGGAACCAGGACTTCGTGAAGTCGTCCCCGTCGGGCCAGCGCTACGAGCAGCTGGCGCGCGAGATCGACAACGCGCTGAACTTCATGAAGGCGTGCGGCACCGACCCGGCCGAGTTCCGCGCGGTCGAGTTCTACGCCTCGCACGAGGCGCTGCTGCTCGACTACGAGGGCGCGCTGACCCGTACCGACTCGCGCACCGGCAAGCTGTACGACACCTCCGGCCACATGGTCTGGATCGGTGAGCGCACCCGCCAGCTGGACCACGCGCACATCGAGTTCTGCTCGCAGATCGCCAACCCGATCGGCATCAAGCTCGGCCCGACCACCACGGTGGACGAGGCGCTGACGTACATCGACCGCCTGGACCCCGAGCGCGAGCCGGGCCGGCTGACCTTCATCGTCCGCATGGGCGCCGACAAGGTCCGCGACAAGCTCCCCGAGCTGGTCGAGAAGGTCACCGCCTCGGGTGCGACGGTCGCCTGGGTGACCGACCCGATGCACGGCAACACCTTCGAGGCCGCCTCCGGCCACAAGACGCGCCGCTTCGACGACGTGCTCGACGAGGTCAAGGGCTTCTTCGAGGTGCACAAGGAGCTGGGCACCCACCCGGGCGGCATCCACGTCGAGCTCACCGGTGACGACGTCACCGAGTGCGTGGGCGGCGGCGACGAGATCTTCGTCGACGACCTGCACCAGCGCTACGAGACGGCCTGCGACCCGCGGCTCAACCGCAGCCAGTCGCTGGACCTGGCGTTCCTGGTGCACGGTCTCGCCCAGGTCGCTGATGCGCACCGTGATCGGCCCGGCGATCTCGCGCAGCAGCTCGCGGCGCCCGGCCTCGTCCCGCCGCG